>CAYNOF010000388.1:0-11665 GCA_964398335.1 uncultured Rhizobiaceae bacterium | reverse complement strand
GGGCACCAGGCAGAATTGGCCGAATGCGTACGACCGCTCGGCCGGTCGGGCGCGCGAGCCTTCCCTGCGAGCCATCGCTTTCCCACCACACAGTCGCGTGCGCCGCGATTGTGTGGTGAACGATGACGAAGTGCAACTATCGCTGCGGTCTCATCGCTGCATTGCCGAGGATCTCCATCCGCACGACCTTCACGCCACCGTCGGCGAGGTCGGGCAATCTCGCGAACCACGCCTGGACATGTGGTGTGACGTTGTGCGCGTCGAAGTCCGCCTTGCTGGCGAAGATCTCGTAGAAGACGAACCGCCCCGGCGTCTCGCGATCCTCGTGCAGGAAATACAGCAGGTTGTTCGGTTCGCTGCGGACCTGCGCCACCAGCGGCAGTGTGATCTCGCGCAGCGCGCGCTCCTTGCCCGGCTTGGCGCGGATTTCGGCGACGACCGCATAGGCACCATCGGGGATCTGGTCATAGCGGACGCCGCCGGCCTTCTGCGCCATCGCCGGTGCCGTGCTCGCGGCGGCTGCGACGAGCGCAGCCGCGACGAAGCGGGTCGGAAAAGAGCGATACATGCCTGATCTCCATCGCTCGGGTTATCGTCAGCTCCGGTCCGGCACCCAGTTGCCGTGGAAGCCCGGCGGCACGACATGCGGCACGCGGATGCTCGCCTGCGGCGGTCCCTCGAAGTTGCGGGCATCGAGGATGACGAGGTCGGTTGTCTCGGCCTTGGCGTCGATGACGAAGCCCATGAGCCAGCCCTCGTCTTCCGCCGCGTCCGCATGGGCGGGCAGGAAGACGAACTCGCAGGGATGGCGGCCCGGACCGAAATCGTGGAACTGGCGCGTGCCGGCCTGGAGGTCATGCTTGAACAGGCCGGTTCCCAGGAACGGATCGGTCAGCTTCATCGCGTAGGCGTAGCGATACGGCTGGCCGAAGCGCCGCTCGTCCTGCCTGGGAAATTCCTGTGGGGTCGGATCGATCGTCGTGCGCTTCACGGCGCCGGTGGCCGGGTCGATGATCCAGCGCTCCAGCGCGGTGTGCTGCGAGTCCGGACCGGCCGTGCGGACCGAGAACATCTGGTCGTGGACGATGACGTCGAGGATCACCGTGCCATCAGGCGCGTCGTAGCTGTTGACCGCGTGGAAGATGAAGCAGGGGGCGACCGGGCACCAGATGATGTCCTTCGCCTCGCCCTCGCGCGGCAGCAGGCCGACGCGCGCACCATGCTCGAGGTCCCAGCGATAGGGAAAGCCGTAGCCGGCCATCGCGGCGCGCATCGAGAAGGTGACGGCGAGATCGAAGACGATCGCGAAGCGTCGCGTGAAGGCGCAGTCATGGATCATCGGGCCGCTCTCGACCGCGATCTTCACCTCGCGCCGCACCTCGCCGTCCGGCTTGACGACCACGTAGCGGATCGTCCGCCATTGGCTCACGTCGTAGCAGACGGCGTGCATCTCGCCGGTGAGCGGGTCGACATGCGGATGCGCCGCGAAGCTGCCGTGCAGCGTGCCTTCGAAGTCGGTGTAGCACAGGGTCTCCAGCGTCTCGCCGAGCTCGACCGGCGTGCTGCCCGCCTCGACGACTCCCAGGGCCTTGCCGGCGAAGCCGACGACGTTGGTGTTGACCGTGTCGAACACGCCGCGCGGCCCCTCGGTGCGCGGCTCGCCCAGCGCCGTCGTGACCGCGTCGGAGCGGATCCAGCGATTGCGGTACCAGAGCGCGCGGCCATCCTTGATCCGGATGCCATGGACCATGCCGTCGCCGGCGAACCAGTGATGCTTGGCGGCATTGGGCGCCATCGGGTTCGGCCCCAGCCGCAGGTAGCGGCCGTCGAGCGCTGGCGGAATCGTGCCGGTGACCGGCAGATTCTCGAGCGTCAGTTCCGCCTTCATCGGCGTGTGGACGCCGTTCAGATACGGATTGGCAGCAACGGCGGCAGCCTCGCTGCGCGCTTCGGCAGTAAGCATTTGCGATGTCCTTTCGCAGTTTCGGGATGAAGGCAGGCCGCCGAGCGCCCCGCCGCTTGCCTATCGCCGCGCCGCGGCGACCATCTTCCGGCGCGCTTCGAGCGCGTTGTCGAAGGTCTGCTTCACCGGTCCGAGCGCCTGGACGAACTCGAGCTGCTCGCCCTCGCATCCCTTGCAGTTGATCAGCGCCCAGCCGGTGGACGCGCCCTCGGTGATGCGGTTGGTATTGGCCTCGAGCGGCGCCGCGAGCCGCGCTTGCTCCGAGGTCACCGTGATCACGCGGTTGGCCTTCACCTGGGTCATGCCGCGGCGCGCCGACTCGGTCTCGAGATCGCGGATGAACTGGTTGAAGTCGACATCGTCGCGGATGTGGAAGCAGATGTGCATCGAGCGCGGATAGGCCGGGCTCATGTGGTCACGCGGCTCGGCGAAGCTGTTGCCGCGGCCCATCGGCTGGTCGGCATCGCGATACTGCAACAGCTCGATCACGACGTTGTCGAACTGGATGAAGCGCACGTCGAGGCGCTGGGCGCCGTCCCTGAGGTCGGGCACGCCGATCGTGCGGGGATTCACCCGGCGCTCGCGCGCCTCGATCTCCTGGTCGGTCAGCAGCGTGTTGTGGATGCGCTCGCCCTGGAAGTCGCCATCGCGCATCACCTCCGTCCCGCCGAGCACCTCGGTATAGAACTCAAACGCCCGGTCCATGTTCTGGACGGTGAGCCCGAAGTGCTGGACGCCCTGCAGTCGCATGCCGAGCCCCCCGCCACCGGCGGTCGGCGCAGCTCTGGCGGGCGTGGCACCGGACACCGCGATGCCTGCCAGCATGGCGACCCCGGCGGTTCGCAGGATGTCGCGTCGTCCCGTATCGGGCGTTTGAGATTGCGGCTCCTGACCCATGACAAGCCTCCCGTCGTCGATGACGGGAGGCTACGTCGCGTCGGCAGTCGCCGTGTTTCCAGATCTTGCGAAGCTATGCGCAGATCTTGCTGAACGCCTTACACCGCCGAGCCGTAATACGCCTCGACCCGGTAACCGTCGGGATCGATGACGAAGCTCGCGTAGTAGGTCGGGCTGTAGTCGGCGCGTACGCCCGGCTTGCCGTTGTCCTTGCCGCCGTTCTTCAGGCCGGCGGCATGGAAGGCGTCGACCGCCTTGCGGTCGGGCGCCGTGAAGCAGAAATGCAGGCCCGAGCGCATGTCCGCCGGCACCGGCGCCTCGCTGGCGCTGATCCACAACACCACGCCGTCCTTGCCGTAGCCCAGCGAGCCTTCGCTGGCGCTGAGGCACGTGTAGCCCAGCGGCTTCATCACCGAGTCGTAGAACTTCTTGGTGCGGGCGATGTCCTTCACCCCGATCGACACATGATCCAGCATTGGTCCTCTCCTAACCGTCTTGGAGGTTATAGGCTATTTTGCCGTACCGGCCTTGTCAACCATCTAGACGGTTAGTATGTGGATAGCATGACGCATGCCCTTGTGCCGGCCGCCAAACCCGACCTCTGCCTGGAGTTCGTGAACACGCGGTACTGGCGCGGCAGCGATCCCTCGACCGAGACCCTGAACGCGCCCGAGGACCTGCTGGCGTGGTGCGAGTCCAACCGCGCCCACCTGCCGGAAACGGTCGCGTCGGTGGCGGCGCATTGGCGCGCGCATCCCGAGGAGGCGCGGCAGGCGCTGCATCAGTCCGTGGAGATCCGCGAGGCGATCCACGGCGCCTTCGCCGAGGTCGCTGCCGGTCGCCAGCCCGGCGCGACGGCGCTGGCGCCGCTCAACCGGGCATTGGCCCAGGCGCCGGGCCGCACGGCGCTGCAGCCCAGCGATCACGGCCTCGCCTGGACCTTGCCGCAGATGCAGACCAGCGTGCCGGCGCTGCTGGCATCGGTCCTGTGGTCGGCGGGCGATCTGATGATGAGCGGCAAGCTGGACCGTGTGCGCCGCTGCGCCAACGACAAGTGCCAGTGGCTGTTCCTCGACGACAGCCGCGGCGGCACACGCCGCTGGTGCACGATGAGCAGCTGCGGCAACCGCGCCAAGGCGCACCGCCACTACGCGCGCAAGAAAAAGGCCGAGGGCTAGATACAAAAAGAAAGGCCGGCGTCACCGCCGGCCCTTCGCGTCACTCAGGTATGCCGTCGATCAGCGCAGGATGCTCTGCAGCTTCATGGCGACACCCATGTCGCCCTCGATCTTCAGCTTGCCGGTCATGAATGCGGTCATGCCGTCGAGCTTGCCGCCGACCAGGTCGACGAGGTCGGGCAGCGACATCTTGATGGTGCAGTCCGCGGCGTTGTCGTCGTTGCTGACGCCTACCGGCGTGCTCTTGCCGTCAATGAAGATCGCGCCCTCCGGCGTGGCGAACTTCACCGTGTTGCCGAACGCGCTCTTGCTGCCGGCGCCGGCCTTCATCTTCTCGGTCAGTTCCTGAAGGGTCATCGCGATCTCCCGGTTCCCTCTTTTGACCGTGCCCGAGGTTTCGCGGGCCGGCAATGGTCGCGCGCACAGTGATTGACCTTTACGTAAACGTCAAATACCAAGACGCCGCCGCGCGTGAACGTCGATTTACGCGCCAACACACGCGCCGTAACGTCGGCCGCATAACGAGGAGACGCCATGCGCTACCGGTCCGTGCTGCGTCCGGGATTATTCGAGGGCCAGACCATCGTCGTGACCGGCGGGGGCAGTGGACTGGGCCGGTGCGCGGCACACGAGATCGCAGCACTCGGCGCCCACGTCGTGATCACCGGCCGCAAGACCGAGAAGCTCGTCACGGTGAAAGCGGAGATCGAGGAGGACGGCGGCTCCTGCGAGACGCACGCCTTCGACATCCGCGAGGAGCAGCCGGTCAAGGACGCCGTCGCCGCCATCGTGGCGAAGAACGGCCGCATCCACGGCCTGTTCAACAACGCCGGCGGCCAATTTCCCGCCGACGCCGAGGCGATCAGCCAGCGCGGCTTCGACGCCGTGGTGCGCAACAATCTCACCGGCGGCTTCCTGGTCGCGCGCGAGACCTACCTGCAGTCGATGAAGCATCACGGCGGTGCGATCGTCTTCATGGCCGCCGACATGCGCAACGGCATGCCTACCATGGCGCATTCCGGCGCCGCGCGCTCGGGCACCGAGAACCTGGCGATGACCCTGGCGTTCGAATGGGGCCATGCCGGCGTGCGGGTGAACACGGTGTCGCCGGGCTGGATCGCGTCATCGGGCATGGACACCTACGAAGGCGAGTTCAAGCGCAACATCCCGCTGCTGAAGAACCACGTGCCCGTGCGCCGGCTCGGCACCGAGAGCGAGGTTTCGGCCGGGGTCTGCTTCCTGCTGAGCGAGGCGGCCGCCTTCATCACCGGGCTGAACCTGCGCATCGATGGCGGCGTGCCGCTGGGCACGCGCAACATTCCCCTGCCCGACGGCCGCGGCACGACGGCCTTCAACGGCTTCCATCGCACCGTGGTGCCCAAGGTGCTGGGCGGATGACACCCCTGGGAACGCCGGCGTCCCGCCGGCTCACCGCCGCAACGAAGGCCGAAGAGGCCGGCGAGACGCCGGCGCTCCCACAACACACCGGTCGCTGAACCCATGCCCGTCATCGAGTCCCAGATCGATCCCCGCTCCGACGAGTTCAAGCGCAACCGCGCGGGCATGCTCGCGGCCATCGACGAGTTCCGCACCGCCGAGCGCGCCGTGCAGGCCATCGCCGAACGGGCGCGCGGCCGCTTCAGGCAGCGCAAGCAGCTGATGCCGCGCGAGCGCGTGGCGCTGCTGCTCGATCGCGGCGCGCCCTATCTCGAGCTGATGAGCCTCGCCGGCTATCGCATGCACGACGACAAGGACGGCGCCGGCGCGGGCGGCGGCAACATCGTCGGCATCGGCTATGTCGAGGGCGTGCGCTGCGTGATCTCCGCCACCAACAGCGCGGTGAAGGGCGGCACCATCGCGCCGGCCGGCCAGCGCAAGGGCCAGCGCACGCAGCAGATCGTCATGGAGAACAAGCTGCCGGTGATCAACCTCGTCGAGTCCGGCGGCGCCAACCTGCTCTATCAGTCCGAGATCTTCGTGCCCGGCGGCCGCGGCTTCGCCAACCAGGCGCGCATGTCGGCGATGGGCATCCCGCAGGTCACCGTGGTGCACGGCAGCTCGACCGCCGGCGGCGCCTACCTGCCCGGCCTCTCCGACTACGTCATCATGGTGCGCAATCAGGCCAAGGTCTTCCTCGCCGGCCCGCCGCTGCTGAAGGCCGCCACTGGCGAGATCGCCACCGACGAGGATCTCGGCGGCGCCGAGATGCACAGCACCATCTCCGGCGTGTCCGAATGGATGGCCGAGAACGACGCCGACGGCATCCGCCTGGCGCGCGAGGTCGTGCGCAAGTGGCACTGGAACGACAACATCCCGGCAGCGCGTCCGCGCACCTTCCGCGAGCCGCTGTACGACATCGAGGAGCTGTGCGGCGTCGTGCCGCCCGACTATCGCCAGCCCTACGACGTGCGCGAAGTGATCGCGCGCATCGTCGACGGCTCGGACTTCCTCGAGTTCAAGGCGCTGTACGACCAGCAGACGATCTGCGGCTGGGCCGAGATCGAGGGCGAGCCGGTGGCCTTCATCGGCAACAACGGCCCGCTCACGGTGAAGGGCGCCACCAAGGCGGCGCAGTTCATCCAGCTCTGCTGCCAGTCGGGCACGCCGATCGTCTACCTGCAGAACACCACCGGCTACATGGTGGGCACCGAGTCGGAGAAGGGCGGCATCGTCAAGCACGGCTCGAAGATGATCCAGGCCGTCGCCAACGCCTCGGTGCCGCAGATCACCATCGTCATCGGCGGCAGCTTCGGCGCCGGCAATTACGGCATGTGCGGCCGCGCCTACGATCCGCGCTTCATCTTCGGCTGGCCCAACAGCCGTACCGCCGTGATGGGCGGCGAGCAGGCCGCCACCGTGATGAAGATCGTCACCGAGCAGAAGCACATCCGCGAGGGCAGCGAGGTGCCGACGGCGCAGATCGACAAGATGTTCAAGGGCATCGTCGATCAGTTCGACCGCGAATCGACGGCGCTGTTCTCGACGGCGCATCTCTGGGACGACGGGCTGATCGACCCGCGCGATACACGCCGGGTACTTGCCTACACGCTTTCCATCGCGCGCGAATCCATGGTGCGCAAGCTCAGGCCGACGACCTTCGGCGTGGCACGGATGTAAGGATATCGAGATGAAGTTCACTGCCGAACACGAGGAACTGCGCCGCACCTGGCGCACCATCATCGAGCGCGACATCAATCCGCACGTCGACGAATGGGAGGAAGCCGGCATCTTCCCGGCGCACGAATTGTTCAAGACGCTCGGCAACGCCGGGCTGCTGGGCGTCGACAAGCCGGTCGAGTTCGGCGGCGCCGGGCTCGATTTCTCCTACGCCATGATCTGCTCCGAATCGCTGGGCTGGGTGCAGGGCGGCTCGATCCCGATGGCCGTGGGCGTGCAGATCTCGATGGCGACGCCGGCGCTGGCGCGCTTCGGCAGCGACGAGCTGCGCAAGGAATTCCTCGCACCGTCGATCAGCGGCGACTATGTCGCCTGCCTCGGCGTCTCCGAGACCGGCGCCGGTTCCGACGTCGCCTCGATCAAGACCACGGCGCGCCGCGCCGGCGACGACTGGGTGATCAACGGCGGCAAGATGTGGACCACCAACGGCACCCAGGCCGACTGGATGTGCCTGCTGGCCAATACCAGCGACGGTGCGGTGCACCAGAACAAGTCGCTGATCTGCGTGCCGATGAAGACCAGGGGCGTGCAGGTCGTGAAGAAGCTCGACAAGCTCGGCATGCGCGCCTCCGACACGGCGCAGATCTTCTTCGACGAGGTGAAGGTGCCGGTGCGTAACACCATCGGCCAGCCCGGCATGGGCTTCATCTACCAGATGCGCCAGTTCCAGGAGGAGCGCCTGTGGGCCGGCGCCGGCACGCTCGCCGGCTGCGAGCGCATCATCAACGCCACGATCGAGTACACGCGCGAGCGCAAGGTGTTCGGCCGGCCGCTGCTCGACAACCAGGTGATCCACTTCCGCATGGGCGAGCTCCTGACCGAGGTCGAGGCGCTGCGCTCGCTGGTCTATCGCGCCTGCGAGCAGCATCTCGCCGGCGAGGACGTCACGCTGCTGGCCTCGATGGCCAAGCTGAAGGCCGGCCGCCTGCGCCGCGAGGTGTCGGACGCCTGCATCCAGTACTGGGGCGGCGCCGGTTATCTCTGGGAGAACCCCGTCGGCCGTTCGTTCCGCGACGGCCGGCTGGGCTCGATCGGCGGCGGCGCCGACGAGGTGATGCTGCAGATCATCGCGAAATCCATGGGCACCCTGCCCCGCCCGGCGAAGAACTAGGAGGCGGCGATGCAGTTCACCGCAGAGCACGAGCAGATCCGCCGCACCTTGCGCACGATCATCGATCGCGACATCAACCCGCACGTCGACAAATGGGAGGAGGACGGCATCTTCCCGGCACACGAGGTGTTCAAGAAGCTGGGCGATGCCGGCCTGCTGGGCATCCACAAGCCGGTCGAGTACGGCGGCATGGGCCTCGACTATTCCTATGCCCTGGTGATGGCCGAGGAGCTGGGCCACATCAATTGCGGCTCGGTGCCGATGGCGATCGGCGTGCAGACCGACATGGCCACGCCGGCGCTGGCGCGCTACGGCAGCGACGAACTGCGCAAGGAATTCCTCGCGCCGTCGATCAGCGGCGATTTCGTTGCCTGTCTCGGGGTGTCTGAAGTCGGCGCGGGATCGGACGTGGCGTCGATCAAGACCACGGCGCGGCGTGTCGGCGGTGACTACGTCATCGACGGCGGCAAGATGTGGACGACCAACGGCACGCAGGCCGACTGGATCTGCCTGCTCGCCAACACCAGCGACGGCCCCGTGCACAAGAACAAGTCGCTGATCTGCGTGCCGATGAAGAGCAAGGGCGTCAACATCGCCCGCAAGCTCGACAAGCTCGGCATGCGGTCATCCGACACCGCGCAGATCTTCTTCGAGGACGTGCGCGTGCCCCAGCGCAACCGCATCGGCAAGGAGGGCGAAGGCTTCACCTACCAGATGATGCAGTTCCAGGAGGAGCGGCTGTGGGCCTCCGCCGCCAAGCTGGTGGCGATGGAGCGCTGGATCGACGACACCATCGCCTATGCCGGGCAGCGCAAGGCGTTCGGACAGACCATCCTCGACAACCAGGTGGTGCATTTCCGCTTGGCGGAGCTGAAGACCGAGGTGGAGATGCTGCGCGCCCTCACCTATCGCGCCGCCGACCTGCTGCTGAAGGGCGAGGACGTCACCATGCTGGCCTCGATGGCCAAGCTGAAGGGCGGGCGCCTCGGCCGCCAGCTCACCGACGCCTGCCTGCAGTACTATGGCGGCATGGGCTTCATGAACGAGACGCCGATCACCCGCGCCTATCGCGACACGCGCCTGTGGTCGATCGGCGGCGGCGCGGACGAGATCATGCTCTCCATCATCTGCAAGCACATGGGCATCCTGCCCGGCAAGCGGAATAAGTGACCTAGTTCCCTCTCCGCGTGCTTTTTCAGCGTGGGGAGGGGGCTAGGGCGAGGGGCTTGCGCCAACGTGGGAATATGTTGCTGCCCCTCACCCCGACCCTCTCCCCGCAAGCGGGGAGAGGGTGGCCGCCAGCGACGAGGTTGAAGAGTACATGACCCACGAAACCCTGCTCCTGGAGCGTAGCGGCCCGGTCGCGAAAATCATCCTCAATCGCCCCGATGCGCGCAACGCGCTCTCCCAGCAGATGATGAGCGAGCTGACGCAGGCGTTCGCGGCCGTGCGCGACGACGGCGCCGCCCGCGTGCTGGTGCTGACGGGCGCTGGTGGCAACTTCTGCGCCGGCGGCGACCTGAAGGGCATGCAGAAATCGGAGGCTGCACAGAGCGGCGCGCTGGAGTCCACCGCCGCCTCCAACCGCCGTTTCGGCATTTTCCTTGAGCAGGCGGATGCCTTCCCCAAGCCGTTCGTCGCGCTCGTGGAGGGCGCCTGCATGGGCGGCGGCGTCGGTCTGCTGGCGGTCGCCGACTGGGTCATTGCCACCGAGGATGCCAGGATCGGCACGCCCGAGGTCAGCGTCGGCATCGTGCCGGCTCAGATCACACCCTTCGTCGCCCAGCGCATCGGCCACGCGCATGCGCGCCGCCTCGCTGCGTTCGGGTTGCGCCTGGAGGCGGCCGAAGCGGCCCGCATCGGCCTGGTGCACGAGCTTGCCCGCGACCGCGACAATCTCCTCGCCAAGGGCGCTGCCGCGATCAACCAGTGCCTGCGCTGCGCGCCTGAAGCGGTCGCTGCCACCAAGGCCCTGCTGCGCACCGCGCAAACCAAGTCCCTGGGCGCCACGCTCGACGAAGCCTCGCATTTGTTTGCCGCTTCGCTGGCCGGCGAGGCCAAGGAGGGCATCGCCGCCTTCCGCGACAAGCGCAAGCCGGCGTGGGTGCGCACCATCGACAAGCTGTAGGAGCGGCGACGGCAGCTCAATGGGCGACTTCCGCACCATCCTGATTGCCAACCGGGGCGAGATCGCCGTCCGCATCCAGCGTACCGCGAAGGCCATGGGATATCGCACCGCGGCCGTCTATTCGGAGGCCGATGCCGGTGCGCTGCACGTGACCCGGGCCGACGCCGCCGCTTGCATCGGCCCCGCCACGGCAGCCGCCAGCTATCTCAATACGCAAGCGATCATCGCCGCCGCCAAAAAGCTCGGCGCCGACGCCGTGCATCCAGGCTATGGCTTCCTGTCGGAGAATGCCGCCTTCGCCCGCGCCTGCCTGGACGCCGGCCTCGCCTTCATCGGGCCAACTCCCGAGGCCATCGCGGCGATGGGCAACAAGGCGCGGGCAAAGGCGCGCATGTTGGAAGCCGGGGTGCCGTGCGTCCCCGGATTCCAGGGCCACGGCGCATCGGATGCCGCGTTCGCCCGCGAGGCGGCCCGCATCGGCTTTCCCGTGATGATCAAGGCCGCGGCCGGCGGCGGCGGACGCGGCAAGCGGCACGTCGCGTCGCCGCGAGACCTCGCCGCCGCCCTCGCCACCGCTCGCGCCGAGGCCCAGAACGCATTCGGCTCTGACGAGCTGATCCTGGAGAAGGCAGTCGCCGGCGCGCGTCACGTGGAAATCCAGGTCCTCGCAGACACCCACGGTAACGTCCTTCACCTCGGCGAGCGCGACTGCTCCGTACAGCGCCGCCACCAGAAGGTGCTCGAGGAATCCCCTTCACCGGCCGTCGGCCCTGATCTCCGCGCGCGCATGGGCGCGTCCGCAGTCGCCGCGGCGAAGGCGATCGGTTACACGAACGCCGGCACGGTCGAGTTCCTGCTCGGTGCCGATGGCGCCTTCTATTTCCTGGAGATGAACACGCGGCTGCAGGTCGAGCATCCGGTGACGGAGCTCGTCACCGGCCTCGATCTCGTCGAGCAGCAGATCCGTGTTGCGCGCGGTGAGCGGCTGGCCATCGCCCAGGCCGACGTCGCATTCAACGGCCACGCCATCGAGGCGCGCCTTTACGCCGAGGCGCCCGAGCAGAATTTCCTGCCGCAGTCCGGCCACCTCGTTCGCTGGAGGCCGCCGTCAGGGCCGGGCGTACGGGTCGATCACGGGCTCAACCGCGAGCAAGCCGTCTCGCCAGACTACGACCCGCTGCTGGCCAAGGTCATCGCGCACGGCGCGACAC
>CAYNOF010000387.1:0-10776 GCA_964398335.1 uncultured Rhizobiaceae bacterium | reverse complement strand
TGCCCGTGCGCAAGATCGTCGGCGCACATCACTTCATCGCCGATCTCACCCTGCCGTATGGGCGCGTGTTGTTCGATTACAACCGCCAGCAAGGCTGACAGGCACCTGACATCACCTGTCATGCCCGTGTCGCGGGAGCTTCACGGCGTTGTTGCGACTCGGTCCTAGTGAGGGACGCAAGAGGCCGGCTCAGGGCATCCAGCCTCTGCGTTCATCATTTGTGGGGAAGACCATGACCGATATCGCCGCACCCGCGGGCGCCGTGACCGCGCCTGCTCCGGCTCACGGCACCGGCCGTCCGGATCTGCACAAACCCACGGGCCGCCTGACCGGCCTGCTGTTCGTCGGCCTGCTCGCCGCCGGCATCCTGTTCACGGCGCACAGCCTCTACAGCGATGTGTCGGACTCGAGCCGCGGCGTCACCACGCTGCTGCCCTTCATCCTGCTCGGCATCGCGCTGCTGGTGGCGCTGGGCTTCGAGTTCGTCAACGGCTTCCACGACACCGCCAACGCCGTGGCGACGGTGATCTACACCCACTCGCTGCCGCCGCATTTCGCCGTCGTCTGGTCAGGCACCTGGAACTTCCTCGGCGTGCTGTTCTCGACCGGCGCGGTGGCCTTCGGCATCGTCTCGCTGCTGCCCGTCGAGCTGATCCTGCAGGTCGGCTCCGACGCCGGCTTCTCGATGGTCTTCGCGTTGCTGATCGCGGCGATCATCTGGAACGTGGGCACCTGGTATCTCGGCCTGCCGGCGTCGAGCTCGCATACGCTGATCGGCTCGGTGATCGGCGTCGGCCTCGCCAACCAGCTGATGGCGCCCACCGGCAGCCAGACCTCGGGCGTCGACTGGGCGCAGGCCGGCAGCATCGGCCAGGCGCTGCTGCTCTCGCCGATCGTCGGCTTCTGCTGCGCGGCACTGCTGCTGATCGCGCTCAAGGCGCTGGTCAAGCAGAAGGAGCTCTACGAGGAGCCCAAGGCCAACCAGCCGCCGCCGTGGTGGATTCGCGGCCTGCTGGTGCTGACCTGCACCGGCGTCAGCTTCGCGCATGGCTCGAACGACGGCCAGAAGGGCATGGGCCTGATCATGCTGATCCTGATCGGCACGGTGCCGACGGCCTATGCGCTCAACCGCGCCGTGCCCGACTCGCAGGTCATCGAGTTCAAGGCCGTCACCCAGCTCGCGCAGCGCCAGCTCGAGCCCCTCGCCAAGGGCGTCGCCGCACCGGCCGACATGCGCGAAGGCGTCGCCGCCTATGTCCGCAGCCACGAAGTCAAGCCCGAGACCGTGCCATCGCTGATCAAGCTGCTGGGCGATGTCGGCGAGAGCGTCGCGCGCTACGGCAGCCTGCGCAAGGTGCCGGCCGAGGCCGTGCAGAACGTGCGCAACGACATGTACCTGGTCTCGGAGGCGATCCGCCTGATGGTCAAGCGCGGCGATCCGAAGTTCGATGCCGACACCGGCAAGGCGCTGGGCGCGACGCGCAAGGCGATGGACGACGCCACCAAGTTCATCCCGACTTGGGTGAAGATCGCGGTGGCCATCGCGCTGGGGCTGGGCACCATGGTCGGCTGGCGCCGCATCGTCGTCACCGTCGGCGAGAAGATCGGCAAGAGCCACATGACCTACGCCCAGGGCGGCTCGGCCGAGCTGGTGGCGATGGGCACGATCGGCGCCGCCGACGTCTTCGGCCTGCCGGTCTCGACCACGCACGTGCTGTCGTCGGGCGTCGCCGGCACGATGGCGGCCAACCGCTCCGGCCTGCAATGGTCGACGGTGCGCAACCTGATGATGGCCTGGGTGCTGACCCTGCCGGCGGCGATCATGCTGTCGGGCAGCCTGTACTACGTCTTCCGCAACATCTTCTAGAGCCGGCCGGCGTGGACGACAGCCTTGTGGCCGGGCATGCCGCTGAGGCCATGCCCGGCCTGCTTTGGGCCTTCCGTTTCGATGCCGGCGGCCAGCCAGCCCGGCTCTTGCCGGATCAACTGCCCCGGATGGTGGCGGCGCGGCCGGAGTCCTGGCTGTGGCTGCATGTCGATCTGGTCGGTGATCACGTGCGCTCATGGCTGCGACAGGCACCGGGGCTCTCGCTCAAGGCGCTGGAGTCGTTCCTCGCCGTCGATCACATGAACAAGCTCGACGGTGGCGATGGCGAGGCCTATGGCGCGGTGTCCGACTTCCTGGCCGAGTACGCCGGAGGCCATGGCGACGAGACGGGTCACCTGCATTTCCTGCTGACCGACCGCCTCGTGCTGACGGGCCGCCGCCATGTGCTGCGCGCGACGCAGCACATCTATCAAGCGGCCACCACCGGCCATCGCCTCGCCTCTCCCGCCGCCCTGCTGGAAGCCATCCTGGAGCACGTGGTGCGCGGCTATGGCGCGATCGAGGAACGCGCCAGCGCGGCGCTCGACTCGGTGGAAGAGCGCATCCTGTCGGGCGAGATCGACGACATCGGCGACTGCGGCGCCATCGTCGGCGATACACGCCGGCTGGCCGTGCGCACGCATCGGCAGGTGGCGGGCCTGCGCTCGCTGTTCCATCACTTCGAGCGCCAGTGCGCGGGCGACAGCGGCGGCGCCGCGCACGTGCTGGCGCTGCGCATCGGCCACCGCTTCGACGATCTCGATCACCAGATCGTCGCCGCCGAAGGCCGCGCCCGCCTGCTGCAGGAGGAGATTGCGGCGGCCCAGACGGCGATCACCAATCGCCATCTGCACATGCTGACGATCCTCACCACCATGCTGCTGCCGGTCAGCGTCATCACCGGCTATTTCGGCATGAACACCAAGAACCTGTGGTTGACCGATCTCGAGACCGGCTCGTTCTGGAGCACGCTGATCTGCATCCTCGCGCCGGTCGGCACCTACGCGCTGATGCGCTGGCGCGGCATGATCCCGGCGATGCGCGTTCGCCGCCGCCGCTAGTCGCCGCGCGCGACACCATCGCGACGTGGATCGGCGCCGCCCTCGTACCCCAGCAAAGAGCCGTCCGCCGCGCGCCGCGCGCGGATGCCGTGCAGGCCGCCCTGGTGCGGCGAGACGTCGACGGCGTGACCCCGCGCCTTCAGCGCCTCGGCCAATTGCCTGGCCTGCTCGTCGGTCGAGCGGCCCTCGATCTCGGTGACGCCGCCGCGATTGATGACGCGGCGTGCGGCGATGGCATCCTGCAGCGGCAGGTCGCGCAGCAACGCGCCCCAGGTTGCCTGCAGCACGTCGCCGATGATGCGCGAGCCGCCGGCCGAGCCGATCGCCAGGACGAAACGGCCGTCGCGGTCGGTGACGATCAGCGGCGACATCGAGGAGCGCGGCCTCTTGCCGGGCTGCACCCGGTTGGCCACCGGCCGGTCATTGACCATCGGCTCGGCGGCGAAATCGGTCAGCTGGTTGTTGAGCAGGAAGCCGCCGACCATGCGCCGTGCGCCGAACACCGATTCGATCGTCGTGGTGAACGACACCACGTTGCCGTCGCGATCGACGATGGCCATGTGGGTCGTGCCGCCTTCCGGCTTGGCCGGCGCGGCAGCCGGGCCCGGCAGCGGTGCGCCCGGCGGCTGGCCCGGCCTCACCCGCTCCATCACGCGATCGTCGCGCAGCGCGCTGCCGCGGCCCGCGAGATAGGCGCCGTCGAGCAGACCGTCGACCGGCACCGGCACGAAGCCCGGATCGCCGACGAAGCGCTCGCGGTCGGCGAAAGCCAGGCGGCTCGCTTCGGCGAGGCGATGCGCATCGCCCACATCGCCCGAAGGCGCCGGCGCGCGATCGAGCAGCGGCAGCGTCTGCAGGATGGCGAGCGGCCCCGACGAGGGCGGACCCATGCCGCAGATGATCCATTCGCGCAGCGCCCGGCATAGCGGCGGCCGTTGCAGCGCGCGGTACTCGGCGAGATCCGCCGCGCTCATGCGGCCGGGCCGCGGCTCGCGCGCCACCGCCGCGACGATCGCGTCGGCCAGCGGGCCGCGATGCAGCACCGCCGCGCCGTGCTCGGCGATCAGCCGCATGGTCTCGGCCAACGCGGGATTGCGGATGATGTCGCCTTCCTTCTTGGGCGAACCGTCCTCGTTGAAGTAGATCGCGCGGGCCTGCGGATCGTTCTTCAGGGCGCGCTCGTCCGCCAACGCACGGCCCAGGCGCGGCGGCACCGGGAAACCATCGGCTGCCAGCTTGATCGCCGGTGCGAACAGGTCGCGCCATGGCAGCTTGCCGTGCCGGCGATGGACCTCCTCCAGCATGCTCACCGCGCCGGGCACGCCGACCGACAGGCCCGACGCCACCGCCAGCGGGAACGGCAGCGGCTTGTTGTAGACGTCGAGGAACAGCGTCTCGGGCGCGGCGGCCGGCGCGCTCTCGCGGCCGTCCCATGCGGTGACGCGACGCGAGCGTGCATCGTAGTGCAGCAGGAAGCCGCCACCGCCGACGCCCGAGGCCTGCGGCTCGACCACGCCCAGCACCATCTGCACGGCGATCGCCGCATCGACGGCCGAGCCGCCCTTGCGCAGGATCTCGAGCCCCGCCTCGACGGCCATGGGATTGGCGGCCGCGACCATCTGCGTCTTCGCCGTGGTCGCGAAGTCGCGGGCCATCGCAGGCCATGCGGTCAGCAGCGCGAGAGCAAGGATGGCGCGGGTAACGATGGAGGCGATCATCGCCTTAGCCTGCGCCATGGACGCTCCCGGCGCCAGCGGCTAGCGTCCGGCGATGATCCACCCCGGTCCACGCAATCTCATCACCGACGTCGATGGCATCCTGGTCGGCAACGCCGAGGACCCCGCCGTGCGCAGCGGCACGACGGTGGTGCTGGCCGAGCAGGCCTGCGCCGCCTCGGTCGACGTGCGCGGCGGCGCGCCGGGCACGCGCGAGACCGACCTGCTCGATCCGACCTGTCGCGTGCAGGCGATCGATGCGGTGTTCCTGTCCGGCGGCTCGGCCTACGGGCTCTCCGCCGGCGATGGCGTGATGAAGTGGCTGCGCGAGCACGGCCGCGGCGTGCAGGTCGGCAGCACCTCGGTGCCGATCGCGCCCGGCGCGATCCTGTTCGACCTGCTCAATGGCGGCGACAAGGACTGGGACTGGCCGCCCTATCGCGAGCTGGGCTATCGCGCCGCCGATGCCGCGGCCAAGGACTTCGCGCTGGGCAATATCGGCGCCGGTCTGGGCGCGCGTTGCGGCCACCTCAAGGGCGGGTTGGGCAGCGCCTCGGCGGTCGATCCATCGAGCGGCATCCAGGTCGGCGCCGTTGTCGCGGTCAACGCCGTGGGCTTCGCCACCATGGGCGAGCTGCCGCAATTCTGGGCCTGGGCGCTGGAACAGGACGGCGAATTCGGCGGATTGCCGCCGCCGCCCAAGGGACTTGGCCTCGGCGTCTCGCATACCCGCCAATTGCTCGATCACGGCGCGGCGGCGCTGGCGGCGCAGCCGCTGGCCAACACCACGATCGCCGTGGTGGCGACCAATGCCCGCCTCGACAAGGCGTGGTGCCGGCGTCTGGCGATCATGGCGCAGGACGGGCTCAGCCGCGCGCTGCGCCCGGTGCATACACCGGCCGACGGCGATGCGGTGTTCGCGATGGCCACGGGTCGGATCCCGATCGCCGACGATCCGATCGCGCGCGCGGAATTGGGCACGCTGGCGGCGGATTGCCTCGCTCGCGCCGTGGCGCGCGGCGTCTACAGCGCGGTGACCCTGGGCGGCGTGCGCGCCTGGCGCGACGTCTACAAACGCTGACTGGCTTGCACTGGGTTGCTATGGTCGCGGCCCAATGATGGAGGGAAGCATGATGCTCGTGACGCGCCGCCGCATGGCCGGCCTGTTGGGTGGGGCCAGCGCCCTGGCGCTGCTGGCCGGACCGCAGGTACCGGCGCGGGCGCAATCGCCGGCGCGGGCCAAGGACGGCGTGCTGGTGATCGGCATGTCGCTCGAGCCGCCGGTGCTCGATCCCAACCTCAACGCCGCGGCGGCGATCCGCGAGGTCACCTACCTCAACATCTTCGAGAGCCTGGGCCGCATCGATTCCAAGGGCAATGTCGGTCCCGGCCTGGCGAGCAAGTGGACGGTGTCGGAGGACGGCACCGAGTACGTCTTCAGCCTGCGGCCGGGCCTGAAGTACCACGACGGCGAGCCCTGCGATTCGGCCGACGTGAAGTTCACGCTCGACCGGCTGTCGGCGCCCAACGCCACGGCGCCGGCCAAGTCGCTGTATGCGACCATCGCCTCGGTCGAGGCGCCCGACGCCACCACGGTGAAGGTCAAGCTTAAGAACCCCGACTCGTTCTTCCTCTACAACGTGGCGCTGGGCGACGCGGCAATCATGGGTCGCAAGAGCGCGGAGACCAATGGCACCAAGCCGATCGGCACCGGCCCCTTCATGTTCAAGGAACGCAAGGAGGGCGATTCGATCACCTTGGTGAAGTGGCCGGGCTACCGCGACGCCGCCTCGATCAAGCTCAACACCGTGATCTTCAAGGTGATCAAGGACCCGGCGGCACAGATCAACGCGCTGCTGGCCGGCGATGTCGACACCTTCCCCGGCTTCCAGGCGCCCGAGCTGGTCGGCCGCGTGCGCGCCGATGGACGGTTCGCGGTGGTCATCGGATCCACCGAGGGCGAGACGATCCTCGCCACCAACAACGGCAAGGCGCCGATGAACGACCTGCGCGTGCGCCAGGCGATCGCGCATGCCATCGACCGCGAGGAGCTGATCGCCGGCGAGAACGGCTTCGCCATTCCCATCGGCTCGCATTTCCCGCCGCACAACCCGGCCTATGTCGACCTGACCAAGACCTATCCGCTCGACCTCGCCAAGGCCAAGAAGCTCCTGGCCGATGCCGGCCATCCCAACGGCTTCACCGCCAGCCTCAAGCTGCCGCCGGTCGGCTACGCCCAGCGTTCGGGCGAGATCATCGCCGCACAGCTGGCCAAGATCGGCATCAAGCTCACCATCACCCAGCTGCAATGGCCGCAATGGCTGAGCGAGGTCTTCAAGGAGAGGAACTACGACTTCACCATCGTCGCCCATACCGAGGCCAACGACCTCGATCGCTACGCGCGCGACGGCTACTACTGGAACTACAACTCGAAGGCCTTCCGCGACAACTGGAATGCCGTGGTGCGCGAGACCGATCCGGTGAAGCGCATCCCGCTCCTGCAGAAGGCGCAGAAGATCATCGCCGACGACGCGGTGAACGGTTTCCTCTACCAGCTCGGCAAGATCGGCGTGTGGAACAAGAACCTCGTCGGCCTGTGGGAGAACTCGCCGACGCCCGCCGTCGACCTGTCGGCCGTATCCTGGAAGTGAATGCTTGAATTCCTCGCGCGGCGTCTGGCGGCGGCACTGGTCACCCTGGTGCTCGCCAGCGTCGTCGTCTTCGTCGTGCTCGAGGTGCTGCCGGGGGATCCCGCGCAGGTGATGCTGGGCACCGAGGCGCGGCCCGATACGCTGGCCGCGCTGCGCGCCAAGCTCGGCTTCGACCGGCCGCCGGTCGAGCGCTACCTGAGCTGGATCGGCGGGCTGGCGGTACTCGACCTCGGCAACAGCTACGCCTATGGCACGCCGGTGACCAAGCTGATCGGCGACCGCCTCGTCGTCACCCTGCCGCTCGGCCTGATGGCGCTGACCTGGGCCGCCATCGTCGCCATCCCGCTGGGCGTCTTCGCCGCCGCGCGGCGCGGCACCGTGGCCGACTGGGCGGTGATGGGCTTCGGCCAGCTCGGCATCTCGGTGCCGAATTTCTGGTTCGGCATCCTGCTGGCGCTGCTCTTCGCCGTCAGCCTGCGCTGGTTCCCGGCCGGCGGCTTCCCCGGCTGGCGTGCCGATCCGCTGGCCTCGCTGCATTCGCTGATCCTGCCGGCGCTGGCGCTCAGCCTGTCGGAGATCGCCATCCTCTCGCGCATCACCCGCTCCTCGATGCTCGACACCCTGCGCGAGGACTATGTGCGCACGGCGCGTGCCAAGGGCGTGCCCGAGCGCGCGGTGCTGATGAAGCACGCGCTGCGCAACGCGCTGATCCCCATTGTCACCGTCGCCGGCCTGCTGGCGGGCTTCCTGATCGCCGGCGCGATCATCGTCGAGACGGTCTTCCGCCTGCCCGGAATTGGCCAGCTGGTCTTCGACTCGATCAACAACCGCGACCTGATCGTGATCAAGAACATCGTCGTCCTGATCACCGCCTGTGTGCTGTTCGTGAACCTGCTGATCGATCTGGCCTACGCCTTCCTCGATCCACGCCCCAAGGTGAGCGCGTGAGCGGAAGCTTCTGGCGTCGCGCGCTGCGCCACCCCGGCTTCGTCATCGGCGCTGTGCTGGTGCTGACGACGCTCACCATGGCGGTCGTCTCGGTGTTCTGGACACCGCATCCCTACGACAATCTGCGCATGGCGCTGAAGCTGCGGCCGCCATCGGATCTCTATCCGCTGGGCACCGATCATCGCGGCCGCGACCTGCTCTCGCGCATCATGGTCGGCGCCCAGACGTCGATCACCGTCGGCCTGATCGCCGTCTGCATCGGCATGACCCTGGGCGTGACGCTGGGCGCCTGGGCGGCGGCGCGGCGCGGCTGGGTCGACGAGATCCTGTCGCGCTTCAGCGACCTTGTGTTCGCCTTCCCGGCCGTGCTGATGGCGATCCTGATCACCTCGGTGTTCGGCGCCAGCGCCACCAACGCCATCCTCGCCATCGGCATCTTCAACATCCCGGTCTTCGCCCGCGTCACCCGCGGCGCGGCGCTCACCATGTGGAGCCGCGACTTCGTGCGCGCCGCCAAGGCGCTGGGCCTGGGGCCGCTCGGCATCACCCTGCGCCACGTGATCCCCAATATCGCCAGCGTGCTGATCGTGCAGGCGACCATCCAGTTCGCCGTCGCCATCCTCGCCGAGGCCGGCCTGTCCTATCTCGGCTTGGGCGCGCAGCCGCCGGTGCCGTCCTGGGGCCGCATGCTCTACGACGCGCAGACCTACCTCTACGACGCGCCCGGCCTGGCGATTTACCCCGGCCTCGCCATCGCGCTCACCGTGCTGGGGCTGAACATGGTGGGCGACGGCCTGCGCGACCTGCTCGATCCGCGCCTGCGGCTGATGCGGGTGGGCTGATCGCCGAAGCAGCACCAAGCGTGGAACCGGCCGCGGTTCAATGAGTTTGCCTCCGCGACAGCTCGGAGGTCACAACCATGGGCCTGCGCCCCCTCGCCCTCGTCGCGGTACCGCTTTGCCTTGCCTCGGGTTTCGCCCTCGCCCAGCAGACGCTGCTCGCGACGGCGACCGGCCCGTCTTACGACGAGATCGCCAACTGCCTGATGAAGCGCATGGCGCCGCGGCTCACGGCCGTCCCCGTCGTGCGACCGCCGCCGACCAACCGGGCCGAAGTCTATCTGTACGTTCCCGGTACCCGCGAGACGGCAGCGCCGGTCGCCAGTTTCGTGGTCAGCCAGCAGGACAACGGCTCCTCGACGATCAGCTTCGAGGAGCACGGCGGTCGGCCTGGCCAGTACAGGGCCGCGGCTACTGCCGCGGCAACGCAATGCGCGCGATAGGGCAACCCACGAAGCTGGCACGGTAATTGCGGCGTCCGGAGACAGTCAGTCCTTCTCACCTCGCTCGCCGGAGGTTGTCATGGACGCTGTTTCCATCGCCGAAACCCCGCTCCCGCCGATCGTGGCCACCGCGCTCACTACCGCCTTTTCGCATATCGGTGAGGGCGAGACGCCATGGCGCACCGATGGTTTGCGCTCGTTCTTCCTCTATCGCGATCTCGGCGTCGCCGAGGCGACCAACGGTCAGGTGATCGCGCAGCTCGTGAAGGCCAACCTGCCGCCCGAGGAAGGCACGGGCTGGCATCGCCACGAGGCGAAGTTCCACATCGTCATCATGCTCAAGGGCTGGGCACGCTTCATGTACGAGACCACCGAGACGCTGGTGAAGGCAGGCGATTGCGTGCACCAGCGCCCGGGAATCGTGCACTACCTGTTCGATTACTCGCCGGACATGGAATATCTCGAGGTCGTCAGCCCGGCCGACTTCGCCACCATCGATGTCGACGGCCCCTGCCCGATCCCGCCGCCGACACCCTGGAAGTAGACGGCCTCGCCCCTGTTGCGCCGCGCCCGCGGATTGTACTGGCTTAGCTGCGCTGCCGCGTCTCGAACTCGTGGAACTCGCTCATGAAGGGTGCGGCGACGGCGGCGTTGAGCTTGCAGTCGAGGAACACCCGGCCCTCGGGCCTTTCCAGGAGCGGTCGCGCCTTTTCGAGATCCTCCAGCGTGCGGATGGTCATGGCCTGGAAGCCGAAACCCTCGGCGATCGGCGCGTAGTCGACGTCGGGGAACACCGACTTGGCGACAGGCAGGTCGCGCATCTTGAGGAAATGCAGCTCGGCGCCGTAGGCGCAATCGTTCATCAGCACGATGACCAGCGGCAGGTCCTCGCGCACGACCGTCTCGAGCTCGCCCATGGTCATCAGGAAGCCGCCGTCGCCGATCACCAGCACCGTCGTCTCGTCGGGCCGCGCCCTGGCCACGCCCAGCGCCGTGCCGAAGCCGAGCCCGATCGAGGCGAAGTCGCTGGTGAACTTGAAGCGGCCGGGATCCGGCACCGAGAGATAGGGCACGATGCCGAGGAAATTGCCGGCGTCGTAGACGAGGTTGCGCGCGGGTGGCAGCAGCCGGTCGAGTGCCACGCCCAGCGACCGCGGATCGAGCGTGCGCGGCGTCGGCGCCGGCTGATAGTCCCTGGTGAGGTCGAAGCCGGCGAGGAACTGTTTTATCTCCTCGGCATGGAATGGCCGCT
>CAYNOF010000386.1:0-2809 GCA_964398335.1 uncultured Rhizobiaceae bacterium | reverse complement strand
GTGCCCGCCGGCGGTGACGGTGGCGGCTTGGCGACCACCGGTGGCGGCGGCGGCGTGGTGACCGCGGGCTTCGTGGCCGGTGGTGGCGGAGGCTGCGCGGGCTTGGCCGGCGGCGGCTGGTTGCTGGTGAGCTTGCCCGGTGCGAGCGCGGGCGGCGGCGCCGGCGGCCGGGGCGGCGGCGCGTTCGTGCCCGGGGCCTGGGGGACAGCGGCCAGCACCGCCCGGTCATAGCTTCCCGCGAAGGGGTTGTGCGCGGCGTCCAGCGCGGCGCGCCCTTCGGTCCAGCCGATGACCTCGACGGCCTTCTCGAGGATGTCCTGCAACGCCGTGCGCGTCGCCGGCGCATCGCGCAGGGCGGCGTTCAGGCGCTCGAGCCGTTCATCGGCCAGCGCCCTGTAGGTGTCGGCGGGCCGGTCGGGCGGCCAGCGCGTGGCGGCGCCGACCCGCAGGCTGGCGTAGTCGAGCACCAGCTCCGTCTCGTCGCGCAGGGCGCGCAGCAGCTCGGCCTCGGTCGTCGTCGTCGGCTGGCGCAGCCACGCGGCGGCCGTGGCCTTGAGCTCGGCGTCGGCCTGCGCCGCCGTCATGCCGGCGCGTGTCACCTTCGCGGCGTAGATCATGTCCTGCAGTTCGAGCAGCGGCACCAGCGCGGCCGCGCGCGCGGCGTCGGCGGCGGTCGGCTTGACCTGCGCCTGCGCCGCCGCCGCCGTGAACAGCAGGGCCGCGACGAGCAGGTGCAGCGCGGTCATGGCGAACGCCACGTGCCGTCGCAGGCGATGCCCTCGCCGCTGCTGCTCCAGCTTCCGGCGCCGGACCAGCCGCCGGCCTGCGTCACGCTGCCGGTCCAGCGCACGCTGCGCCCGCCGCCGCCGCCGCCGCCGGACGCCGTGAGCTGGCCCGCGCCGTTGATCTGGCCGCCGATGGAGCCGGAATCGCCGCCGGAATACGATCCGCTGATGCGGCCGCCGGCGGCATTGATGGTGAACTGGCCGCCGACGGCGAACTTGCCGTTGCACTGGCCGGTCCACGCGCCGCGCAGGGCGAAGGTCGCGGTGGCGACCGATGCCGGCGGCGGTGGCGTGACCGGCGTCTTGGGATCGTCCGGCTTGGCCGGCGGTACCGGCTGCGCCGCCGCCAGCACCTTGCGGCGATCCGAGATGCAGCCTCGCACCTCGGCCTCGCCCAGGGAGACCGTCGTGAAGTCCTTGCGAATCTTGTCTTCCCGCCCGCGCAGCGTTTCCTCTTCGGATTGCAGAAGCTCCAGCCGCTTGTTGGTCGACGCGAGCTGGCTCTGGAGGTTCTTCAGCTTGTCCGCCGCCTGCGGATTGCGGCTGTCGCGTTCGCGCTTGAGGCGCGCGAGCTCGTCGCGCTTCGCCGCGAACTCCGTGGCGAGGTCCGCCTTCTCGACCAGGCGTGCCTGCAGCGCCGCGGCGTGGCGCGCGCGATCGGCTTTGGCGGCCGCTTCCTCGGCGCCGTTGACGAATCCTTTGGTGGCGGTCTTGCGGTCGATCTCGGCGATCAGCCGCTGCAACTCGTCGATCCCCAGCTTGCCGTCGGTGCCGGCATGAATCGCCAGGCGCCTTGCCTGCACGTCCGCGAGCAGCCTTTCCTGCTCCTTGATGGTGTCGTCGAGGGCCGATCCGCCGACCGGGTATCGGAGCTGGGCGATCTGCCCCTCCAGATCCTTGATAAGTGCCTGCTCCGCGGCGATCCGGGTCCTGACGCCGCGCAACTCGGAGCGGATCGCGACCAGCGGATTGCTGTCGTCGCTGGCCCTGATGCGCGCGAGGTCCCTGGCCAGACGGTCTTCAAGGCTCTTGAGGGCGGCCTCGTTCGCCTTGGCGATCTGGGCGCAGATGTTCGACATGTCGGGCAGCGAGAGGTCCTGGGCCTTCGCGCCCGCGCGCGGCAACGCGACCACGATCAGCGCTGCAGCCGATACGCCAAGGACTCGACCACGCACGCTGCGGAACATGACGATGCCCCCCAAGACAGTCATGACAGCCCAGCATGCCACGAACGCCGCAGTCATGGTGAGTCGGATCGCAGCCGCAGGGCGGCGGCGCTCAGCACGACGCCGGCCACCAGCGCGCCGGCGCCGATGGCGAACAGCGGCGGGTAGGCGTGGGTCAGCGCGAAGATGTGCGACAGCAGCCAGGCGCCGGCCGCGAGCGCCACGCCGAACGCGCCCGTCATCCAGCCCCAGACGCGGCGGTGATGGGCGATGCCGACCAGCTCGGCGGTCCACGCCGAGCACAGGCTGGTCGAGCCCGAGACCAGCATGCCGACGACCACCGAGGAGGCGAACAGCGCCACCGGATGCGTCGAGACCAGCGGCAGGCCGACGCCGGCCGCCTTGACCAGCATCGACAGCAGGAAGGCGACGCCCAGGCCATAGCGATCGGCGAACAGGCCGCAGAGCAGCGGGCCGACCACCACGCTGCAGCCGAAGACGATCCAGTGCGTGCCGCCGGTGGCCAGGCCATGGCCCAGCGCGCGGGCGATGAAGTCGATCCAGAACACCGTGTGCGGGATGAAGCCGATCGCGTCGCAGCCATAGGCGGCCAGCAGCGGCCATACCGCCGGCGGCAGGCGCGGCGCGGCGGCTTTCGTCGTGGCGGCGTCGATTCGCTCGCGCGGCACGGCGAACCAGATATAGGCGGTCAGCGCCGCGGCGGCGGCGGCCAGCGCCAGCCAGATCGCGCGCGGCCCGGCCGACGCCAGCGCGGGGATGATCAGGCCCGACGCGGTGATGCCCAGGCCGATGCCGGTGATCACCACGCCGGCGGCGCGGCCGCGCTGCTCGGGCGCC
>CAYNOF010000385.1:0-7779 GCA_964398335.1 uncultured Rhizobiaceae bacterium | reverse complement strand
CAAGATGGTCGAGATCAAGATCTCGCAGGGCGCCAAGCCGGGCCATGGCGGCGTGCTGCCGGCCGCGAAGGTCTCGCCGGAGATCTCCGTCACCCGCGGCGTGCCGCAGGGCAAGGACTGCATCTCGCCGCCGTGCCACTCCGCCTTCACGACGCCGATCGAGATGATGCAGTTCGTGCAGAAGCTGCGGGTGCTGAGCGACGGACGGCCGGTCGGCTTCAAGCTCTGCATCGGCCATCCCTGGGAGTTCCTCGGCATCTGCAAGGCGATGCTCGTGACCCACATCTATCCCGACTTCATCGTCGTCGACGGCGCCGAGGGCGGCACCGGCGCCGCCCCACTGGAGTTCCTCGACCATATCGGCATGCCGCTGCGCGAGGGCCTGCTGTTCGTGCACAACGCGCTGGTCGGGCTGAACATCCGCGACCGCATCCGCATCGGCGCCGCCGGCAAGATCACCTCGGCCTTCGACATCGCGCGCACCATGGCGCTGGGTGCCGATTGGTGCAACGCGGCGCGCGGCTTCATGATGGCGGTGGGCTGCATCCAGTCGCAGAGCTGCCACACCGACCGCTGCCCGACCGGCGTGGCGACGCAGGACCCGCTGCGCCAGCGCGCGCTCGACGTGCCCGACAAGGCCGAGCGCGTCTATCGCTTCCACAACTCGACGATCAAGGCGCTGGCCGAGGTCGTCGCCTCGGCCGGCCTCGACCATCCCAGCCAGCTGCAGCCCCGCCACTTCTCGCAGCGCGTCGCGGCCAACAAGGTCAAGAGCTTCGACCGGCTCTACCGCTTCCTCGAGCCCGGCGAGATCCTGCGCGGCACCAACGATCCGCGTTACGTCGAGCCCTGGCGCATCGCCCGCGCCGACAGCTTCGCGCCGGCGCCGTGACGCGCGGCCTGGCGTTGACGGTGATCGCGGGAGCACTTGCCGCATCCGACGGCGCGCACGCGCAGATCGCGCCGGCGCCGGGCCTGCTGCAGCACCTCGCCGAGGCCCGCTGGGCCGTGAACGGCGCCTGCGGCCAGCCTGCCCAGGTCTATCGCCTCGAGCACCAGGGCACGACGGTCGTCTGGTACGACTGGCAGAACGGCACCGACGTCGAGGAGATCCGCCAGGACTCGCCGTTCGACGCGCTCACCGTGACGGTGCGCTCGAGCCATCCCGGCGGCAACAGCACGCCGATCGGCACGACATGGCGCTACCAGATCCAGTCGGATGGCCGGGTGACCGTCGAGAAAGCCGGCCGCACCGCCTTCTTCATCGCGCGATGCCCAAGCTGATCCGCCGGCGAGCCTTCGCGCGCACTGCATCCGGCGTTCTCCTCGCCGGCGCAGTCCCGGCGATGGCGCAGCAGCGTCCCCTGCTGCCGGCAAACACGCTGCCGCCCACGCCGCCCCTGCCGCCGGCGAAAGGCAGCGGACGCCTGACGGTCGCCGATGTCGAGCTGTTCCACGCCGACTTCGGCGACGGCGAGCCGGTGCTCCTGCTGCACGGCGGCATGGCCAACGCGAACTACTGGGGCCATCAGATCGCCGAGCTGTCGCGGCGCCATCGCGTGCTCGTCCTCGACGCGCGCGGCCACGGCCGCAGCACCTTGCCCGACACGCCGCTCAGCTATCGGCTGCTGGCCGACGACGTCCTGGGCTTCCTCGATGCGCTGAAGATCGAGCGCACGGCGATCGTCGGCTGGAGCGACGGCGCCATCGTCGGACTGGACATCGCGATGCGCCGACCCGAGCGGCTGAGCCGCCTGTTCGCCTTCGGCGCGAACTTCAACCTGAGCGGATTGCGTCCGGACGGCCAGCGCACCATGCGCTTCACGCAATACGCCGAGCGCTGTCGCAGCGAGTATGCCGCGCTGTCGCCGGCGCCGGCGAACTGGCCGAAGCTGCTCGCCGGATTGCGGCGGATGTGGAGCTCGAGCCCGACCTGGACGACCGAGCAGCTCGCGCGCATCCGCACGCGCACCGTCGTGGCGGGCGCCGAGCACGACGAGATCATCCGTCAGACGCACACCGCCGAGCTGGCGGCCGCGATCCCCGGCGCCCGGCTGGTGGTCATGTCGGCCGTGAGCCATTTCGCGATGCTGCAGGATCCCGCACACTTCAACGCCGAGCTGGCGGCGTTCCTGCGCGGCTAGGCGTCAGCGGAACCAGTGACGATAGCGCCGCCAGGTGTAGTAGGTGCCGACGACGACCGGCGGCACGATGATGATCAGCCAGATCCACCAGGAGCCGCGCATTCCTGCCTCCGCCGTGGTGACGCCGCACAATCATGACATCGCGCGGCGGCATGAGGAATACTAAACCTCGTGGCGAGCGCTTTGCTTGACGCGGCCGGCGTTTGTCTCCGTAGTCTCGCGACAAGGAAAGAAGCGAGGGAACGGAGTGCGGGCCATGCGTTTGTCCTACGGCTGGGCGGTCGTCGGCGCCGGCATGCTGCTGACCTGTCTCAGCATCGGCTCGATGTTCTCGCTGGCGGTGTTCAAGGACCCGTTGTCGGCCGATACCGGCTGGTCGCAGACCGGCGTGTCCGGCGCGATGACCATCGACTTCCTGTGCATGGGCTTCTCCGCCTTCATCTGGGGCGCGCTGTCGGACCGCTTCGGCACGCGCGCCGTGGTGCTGGCGGGCTCGGTCCTGCAGGGCATCGGCCTGGTGCTGGCCAGCCGCGCTGCCTCGCTGCTCGAGTTCCAGATCATGTTCGGCGTGATCGTCGGCAGCGCCGCCGGTGCCTTCTACGCGCCGCTGATGGCCACCGCCTCGGGCTGGTTCGAGAACAACCGCAGCCTCGCCGTGGCGCTGATCTCCGCCGGCATGGGCGCCTCGCCGCTGATCGTGGCGCCCACGGCGCGCCACCTGATCAGCGCCTATGACTGGCGCACCGCGATGTTGATCATCGGCATCGCCCTGTGGGCGCTGATGATCCCCGCCGCGATGGTGATCCGCCGGCCGCCCTCGGCCGCGGCTTCAGCGGCGTCCGGTGCCGCATCCGACGGCTACACGCTCAACGCCGGCCAGGCGCTGCGCACGCCGCAGTTCATCGCCATCGCGCTCACCCATTTCTGCTGCTGCGCGGCGCACTCCGGCCCGATCTTCCACATGGTGAGCTACGCCACCGCCTGCGGCATCGGCGCCATGACCGCGGTCTCGGTCTACAGCCTCGCCGGCCTGTCGGGGCTGGGCGGCCGCCTGCTGCTGGGCCTCACCGCCGACCGCATCGGCGCCAAGCCGACCCTGGTCGCCGGCCTGCTGGTGCAGGCAACGGCGGCCGGCACCTATCTCTTCGTCGGCCAGCTCGGCGAGTTCTATGCGCTGAGCGTCGTCTTCGGCATCGCCTATGGCGGCGTCATGCCGCTCTACGCCGTGCTGGTGCGCGACTATTTCGGGCCGCGCATCATGGGCACCTTGTTCGGCGGCGTCTCGGCCATGGCCAGCCTCGGCATGGCGCTGGGGCCGGTCGCAGGCGGCTGGGTGTTCGACACCTTCCACGCCTACAACTGGCTCTATGTCGGCTCGTTCGGCGTCGGCCTGGGCGCGGTGGCGATCGCGCTCACCTTCCGCCCGATGCGCGCCGCGCCGGCCGTGCGGCCGCTTCCTGCGTAAGCACCTCGGCGATCTGCACCGCATTCAGCGCCGCGCCCTTGCGCAGGTTGTCGCCCGTGCAGAACAGCACCAGGCCATGCGCGACGGTGGGATCGCGCCGGATGCGGCCGACATAGACCGGATCGCGGCCGGTCGCCTCCAGCGGATTGGGCACCTCGCTCAGCACCACGCCAGGGGCACGGCCGAGCAGTTCCGTCGCCTGCTGCACCGAGATCGGCCGCTCGAACTCGAGATTCATCGACAGTGAATGGCCGGTATAGACCGGCACGCGCACGCAGGTGCCCGAGACCAGCAGCCCGGGGATCTCGAGGATCTTGCGGCTCTCGTCGCGCAGCTTGACCTCTTCCTCGGTGTAGCCGTCCTCGACGACGCGGTAGTTCAGCGGCACGACATTGTGGGCGATCGGCACCGCCCACTTCTGCGGCGCGGGGAAATTCGCGGCACGCCCGTCATGCGCCAGCGCGCCCGAGCCCGCGGCGGTCCGGCTGACCTGCTCCTCCAGCTCGTGCACGCCGGCGACACCGGCGCCCGACACCGCCTGGTAGGTGCTGGCGATCAGGCGGCGCAGGCCGGCGGCTTCATGCAGCGGCTTGAGCACCGGCATCGCCGCCATGGTCGTGCAGTTGGGATTGGCGACGATGCCCTTGGGGATGCGGGCGAGCGCGTGCGGATTGACCTCCGACACCACCAGCGGCACATCGGGATCGCCGCGCCACGCCGAGGACTTATCGATGACGATGGCGCCAGCGGCCGCGACCTTGGGCGCGAGCTGCTTCGACGTCGCGCCGCCGGCGGAGAAGAAGACGATGTCGAGGCCGCTGTAGTCGGCGCTCGCGGCGTCCTCGACGACGACCTCGCGATCCCTCCAGCGGATGGGCTTGCCGGCCGAGCGTGCCGAGGCGAAGAGGCGCAGCGAGGACACCGGGAAATCGCGCTCCGCGAGGATCGCGCGCATCAGCCCGCCGACCAATCCGGTCGCGCCGACGATTCCGACTGCATATGACATGGACGCTTTCTCCTGGAGTGAGCCGGAGACGGGCGTCCTTGAACGACAAAGGCCCCGTCGAGCGGCGGGGCCTTGAAGGAATGCTTGCTGGTTCCGATTACCGCGCGCGCACCTTCGCCGACCCACCAGAGGTGGTCGGTTTCGGGGTGGTCTTGGTGGACGCGCGGTTCATGCGGCGGTCGAAATACAGGCCTGGACCCGAAACGTCAATCTTGGCCGCACGGCGGACTCACGGGAACGACGCCTCGAAGCTGTTGCGCGCGAGGACCGAGCACTCGGTCGCGCTCAGCTCCAGGGCCTCGGCAATGGCCAGGTAGTTGTCGCTGATATAGCCGCCGAAATAGGCCGGGTCGTCGGAATTGACGGTCACCTTGAGACCGCTTTCCATCATGCGCCGCAGCGGGTGGTGGCGCAGGTCGTCGACGACGCAAAGCCTGAGGTTCGACAACGGGCAGAGCGTCAGCGCAATGCCGTCGCGTGCCAGGCGCGCGACCAGGGCGCGATCCTCCATGGCCCTGTTGCCATGATCGATGCGGTCGACGCCCAGAACGTCGAGGGCTTCCCAGACATAGTCCGGCGGGCCTTCCTCGCCGGCGTGGGCCACCAGCTTCAACCCCAGGTCGCGGGCACGCCGGAAGACATTCCTGAACTTGCGCGGCGGATGGCCCTGCTCCGAGGAGTCCAGGCCGACGCCGATGATCTTGTCGAGATGGGGCTGCGCCTGATCCAGCGTGCGTTCGGCCGCCGACTCGTCAAGGTGACGCAGGAAGCACATGATCAGGCGGGCATCGATGCCGAGCCGCAGCCGGGCATCGACGATGGCCCGCTGCAGCCCGCCGATCACCGTGTCGAACGACACGCCGCGCTCGGTGTGTCCCTGCGGATCGAAGAAGATCTCCGCGCGCCTCACGTTGTCGCCGCGAGCACGCTCCAGATACGCCGAAGCCATGTCGTAGAAATCCTGCTCGGTCAGAAGGACCGACATGCCCTGGTAGTAGACATCGAGAAAGTCCTGAAGCTTGGAGAAGCTGTACGCCTGTCGCAATTCCTCGACCGACGAATACTTGAGGCTGACGCCGTTCCGGCGCGCCAGGGCGAAGACCATCTCGGGCTCGAGGCTGCCCTCGATATGGATGTGCAGCTCGGCCTTGGGCAGGGCGGCGATCTCTTCAAGGCTCGCTGGCATGAAGCTGTCCCTCCACTACAACCGTCTGGGCGCTGAATGATGACGGGCGAGCATATCCGAAGAATTGTCGTCAGCGACATGCGGCGCCCCTCGTAGTACGAGACCCCCTGCGCATGAGGCCCAACGGAGTGCATCGGGACATGAGCGTCGATATCGCGCAGCCGCGCCGGCACGTTCCACGCGGCGAGGAATTCCTGCTGCTCTCGCCGACCTGGCAGGCCTACGCCTACCGCAATGTCGACCGCATGTTCGCGACGCGTCGCATCGCGCGGGGAGATCACGTCTTCGCCCTCGCGCGCGGCGCCGAGATCGCGCCGCGATACGAAAGCGGCGGCAGGCTTCGCGGCGTCGAGGACTATATCGAGCGCGCCAACGTCGCCGGCTTGCTGGTATTGCGCGGCGGCACCATCGTGCTCGAGCGCTATGCCCTGGGGCTGGAGGAAAACCTGCGCTGGTCGTCGATGTCGATGATCAAGTCGCTGACCTCGACCCTCGTCGGTGCCGCCCTGCAGGACGGTGCCATTGCCAGCCTCGACGACGCCGTCTCGGGCTATCTGCCTGGTTTGCGCGGCAGTGCCTATGACACGGTCAGCATCCGGCATCTCATCACCATGTCCTCCGGAGTCGACTGGAACGAGGACTACACGGACCGCCATTCGCATGTGAACCGCTACAGCAAGTCGCTGGGCGACAAGGTGCCGGGCGGGGTGCTGGCGCTGATGCGAAGCCTGCAGCGCCGGCATGAACCGGGCAGCCAGTTCAACTACAACACCGGCGACACCTATGTGCTCGGCGCGCTGCTTTCAGCGGCGACCGGGCAGACCCTGGCCGAGTACATGTCGCGCAAGGTCTGGGCGCGTTTCGGCATGGAGTTCGACGCCTTCTACACGCTCGAATCGGAGGGCGGCCAGGAGATCGGCGGCAGCCGCGCCGGCATGACGCTGCGCGATTTCGGCCGCTTCGGCGTCTTCCTGCTCGAGGGCGGCCGGATCGGCGGCGAACGGATCCTGCCCGAGGGATGGCTCGACGCCGCCGGCTCACGCGCGTTCGCGGTCGAGCCGGAGAGCAACAGCTACGGCGCCGATGGCTACGGCTACAGCTGGTGGATCGACCCCGACGGCGCCATGGTCGCGGTGGGCTTCGCGGGCCAGACGCTCTACGTCAACCGGCCCGCGAATGTCGTCATCGTCACCCTGTCCTGCCAGCCGCAGCCGCCGTTCGCCGCGACATACGACGTGGACGTCAAGGCCGAGCGCTTCGCCTTCAAGCAGGCGGTGCTCGACGCTCTGTGAGGCTGGCGCAGGCCCGGGATGCGTCGTCCCCTGTTGCCGACGCGGAAGAGCCCGCTCGCGAAGCGCGTTAACTGGGATAGTATGCTGCCCAACGACAAGCCGATGGGAGGATGCGGATGATCAGGCGCAGGCAGGTGCTGGCTGGGACGGCAGGCGTCGTCGCGGCGCAAATCGCAAGTCCGGGCCTTGCCCAGACCAAGCCGGTCCTGGATGCGGGCTTGCCCGCGGGCCTGGGCACCTCGGCCACGCTCGAGGCGCTGCCCGGCAAGAAGCCGCTGATCAAGCTGTCGTACCGGCCACCGAACTACGAAACGCCCATGGGTGTCTTCAAGGACGTGATCACGCCCAACGACTCGTTCTTCGTGCGCTGGCATCTCGCCGACATTCCCGAAGTCGACGGCGCCAAATGGACCTTGAACGTCGATGGCAAGACGCCGCTGTCGCTGACCCTGGCGCAGCTCAGGGGCGAGTTCACGCCGGCCGAGATCGTCGCCGTCTGCCAGTGCTCGGGCAACCGCCGCGGCCTGTCCGATCCGCACGTGCCGGGCGTCGAGTGGGGCTATGGCGCCATGGGCAACGCCCGCTGGAAGGGTGTGCGGCTGAAGGACATCCTCGCCAAGGCAGGCGTGCCCGATGGCACCATCGAGGTCCAGGTCGACGGCGCCGACAAGGGGCTGCTCGACAAG
>CAYNOF010000384.1:0-15112 GCA_964398335.1 uncultured Rhizobiaceae bacterium | reverse complement strand
GACCGATGCGCTGCACGTCGCCGCCAACCGCGTGGCCGACCTGGTCTCGATCAAGATCATGAAGCACGGCGGCATGCTGGCCGGCCGCAAGGTCTCGGCGATCTGCGAGGCGGCCGGCATTGCCTGCTACGGCGGCGACATGTTCGAAACCGGCATTTCCCATCTCGCCGGCACGCACATGATCGCGGCCACGCCCAACATCTCGCTGGGCTGCGAGTTCTATCAGGCCAAGTACTTCCTCGAGCGCGACTTGCTGGCCGAGCCGTTTCCCATCGAGAACGGCCGCGTGATCGTGCCGCGCACGCCGGGCCTGGGCGTGAAGGTCGACGAGGACCGCGTGAAGCACTACGCCATTGCCATGCGCCAATAGGGGTTGGCGCGGCGATTGCTTGACGGATGTAAAGCGTGACACCTAGAGTCGTTGGAGCGTTTTCCTCCTCGGGCGCTGCGCATGGAGACCGGCGAAGACCGGCCGCAAGCTAAGACAAACGACGCGTCAAACGAGGAGAGCATCATGGGGATTCGTCGTCGCAGCCTCGCCTTTGCTGCCATCGTCAGCGCCGCCGCGCTCGCCCTGCCTGCGCAGGCGCAGCAGAAGACCGAGTCGACCTGGGACCTGGTCAAGCGCACCGGGCAGGTGCGCATGGGTGTGTTCGAGTATCCGCCCTACTTCCTGCGCGACAAGGCGAGCGGCGAGTGGGTCGGCGCCATGGTCGAGATGGGCAAGGACATCGCCAACGAACTCAAGGTGAAGTTCGTGCCGGTCGAGGTTGGCGGCTTCGGCGAGGCCGTGCTGTCGCTGCAGGCCGGCAAGGTCGACATGAATTTCGGCCTGCAGGCCACGCCGATCCGCGCCACCGCGATCGACTTCGCCGGCCCGATCTACTGGATCGAGTGGGTGACCGTGAACAACCCGAAATTCCACGGCAAGGTCTGGGCCGACTACAACAAGGAAGAGGTCAAGGTTGCCGTCATGACCGGCACGTCGGACGAGCTCCTGCTGCGCAAGATGGCGCCCAAGGCCACGCGCGTGGAGTTCAAGAACATCTCCGAAGTGGCGCTCGCGGTGTCGTCGGGCCGCGCCGATGCCTTCACCACCACCGTGCTGGCCAGCATGGTGATGAAGACCAAGAACCCGGGCCTGGGCGACTTCGTCAACCCGACGCCGCGCGTGGCGCTGCCCGGCTATATCGGCCTGCGCAGCGAGGATGATCAGCGCTGGTCGAAATTCCTCAACCGCTGGGCGGAGTGGAACATCCTGCTGGGCCACAACGAGCGGCGCATGAAGGAGTCGCTGAAGAGCCTGGGCATCGACGAGATTCCGCCGACCGTGTCGTTCTCGCCGAACTGATTGATGGCCCCGTCGTTCACCGTGATAGGCGCCGGCCTGGTCGGCGTCTGTTGCGCGCTTCATCTGCAGCGCGAGGGCTTCACGGTCCGGCTGGTCGAGAAGGGCGAGCCGGGCCGCGGCGCCTCGTTCGGCAACGCGGGCAGCTTCGGCACGGCCTCGTGCGTGCCGTTCTCCATGCCGGGCATCCTGAAGAAGGTGCCCAAGATGCTGCTCGACAGCGAGTCGCCGCTGAAGCTGCGCTGGGGGCACGTTCCCCGCGCGCTGCCGTGGTTCCTGAGCTCGATCGCCAATTCGCGGCGCGAGCGCGTCGAGGAAATCGCCGCGGCGCGCAACGCGCTGCTGCTGCACGTCCACGAGGGCTATGCGCCGCTGATCGAGGAGGCCGGCGCCGAGCAGTGGGTCAAGGACGACGGCCTGCTGATGGTCTTCGAGAGCGAGGCTGCCTTCGAAGGCGCCGCCTACGGGCTCGATTTGCGCCGCCGGCATGGCGTGCATATGGACATCCTCGACGGCAACGAGGCGCGCCAGATCGAGCCGGCGCTGGCGAAGAGCGTGGTCAAGGCGGTGTCGCTGCCCGACGTGCACCGCACCATCGATCCCTTCCGGCTGTGCAGCGCGCTGGCGCAGCATTTCGTGCGCCGCGGCGGTGAGATCGTGCAGGCCGAGGTGAAGGGTTTCGAGATCGGTGCATCGGGACCGACGAAGATCGTCACCGGCACGGGCACGTTCGATGTCGAGCAGGTGGTGATCGCCGCCGGCGTGTGGTCGCGCATGCTGGCGAAGGCGCTCGGGACCTCCGTGCCGCTGGAGGCGGAGCGCGGCTACCACGTGATGTTCGCCAATCCGGGTTTCAGCCTGCGCCGCGCCATCACCGCGGTCGACCGCAGCATCTCGCTGGCCGACATGCACGATGGCATTCGCGCCAGCGGCGTGGCCGAATTCGCCACGCCCGACGCGGCACCCGACATGCGCAATGCCGACATGGTGATGCGCCACGCCAAGCAGTTGCTGCCGGGACTGCAAGGCGAGCCGGCGTCGAAGTGGATGGGGCCGCGTCCTTCGCATCCGGATTCGAAGCCGGTGATCGGCCGCTCGCCGCGACACAACAACGTGCTCTTCGCCTTCGGCCACGATCACCTCGGCCTGACCATGGCCGGCATCACCGGCAGGCTTATCGCCGAGCTGGCGAGGGGCAAGCCGACCACGATCGACCTCGCGCCGTTCCGGCCAGACCGCTTCTGAGGGCCGATGCCGTACAAGTGGGATTTCAGCCTCGTCATCAATTACGCCCATTTCTGGGTGAAGGGCCTGGGCGTCACCATGGCCTATTCGCTGGGCACGATCCTGGGCGGCCTGATCATCGGCGTGATCTGCGGCATGCTGCTGCTCTATCGCCGCAAATGGGTGACATTTCCCATCCATCTGTATGTCGAGTTCTTCCGCTGCACGCCGCTGCTGGTGCAGATCGTCTGGTTCTACTTCGCGCTGCCGATCGTGCTGCAGGTCGAGTTGCCGGCCTGGTTCGCCGCCGGCATTGGTCTCACGCTTTACATGGGCGCCTTCGCCACCGAGATCTTCCGCGGCGGCATCATCTCGATCGACAAGGGCCAGTGGCAGGCGTCGCGCGCCCTGGGCATGACCAACGGCGAGCTGATGCAGCACATCATCCTGCCGCAGGCGATCAAGCGCATGGTGCCGCCGTTCGTCAACCAGTCGATCATCCAGCTCAAGAACACTTCGCTGCTCTACGTCGTGGCGATCCCCGACCTGATGTACACCGGCTCGATCATCGTTTCCGACACCTTCCGGCCGCTCGAGGTCTACACCTCGGTGGCGATCGCCTATTTCGTGATCCTCTATCCGCTGACCCTGTGGGCCGCGAGGCTGGAGGCGCGCGTTGACCAGTGACCTGATGGTGCGCGTGGACGGCCTGCGCAAGAGCTACGGCGCGGTCGAGGCGGTGCGTGGTGTTTCGCTCGACGTGCGCCGCGGCCAGGTCGTCGTGATCATCGGTCCGTCCGGCTGCGGCAAGTCGACCTTCCTGCGCTGCATCAATCTGCTGGAGGAGCCGTCGGCCGGCACGCTTCAGGTCGGCGAGCGCAGCGTCGATTTCGGCAAGGGCCACACCATGCCGCGCGGCCGCGATCTGGCCCGCTTCCGGGCGCAGATCGGCATGGTGTTCCAGCAATTCGACCTGTTTCCGCACATGACGGCGCTGCGCAACGTGATGTCGGGCCCGGTGATCGTGAAGAAGATGGCCGAGCCGCAAGCCGAGGCGATCGCGCGTACCCTGCTGGCCAAGGTCGGGCTGGGTGCCTTCACTGGACGCTATCCGCGCGAGCTGTCGGGCGGCCAACAGCAGCGTGTCGCCATTGCGCGTGCCATGGCGATGGAGCCGCAGCTCATGCTGTTCGACGAGGTCACCTCGGCGCTCGACCCCGAATTGGTCGGCGAGGTGCTCGACGTGATGAAGCAGCTCGCCGCCGAAGGCACGACCATGATCGTGGTGACTCACGAGATGAACTTCGCGCGTGACGTGGCCGACCACGTCGTCGTCATGGACGCCGGCCAGGTGGTGGAGCAGGGCGCGGCGGAGGAGGTGCTGCTGCAGCCGAAGAATCCGCGAACGCTCGCCTTCCTGTCGCGCTTCCACAGCGCGATCGCCGAGCGCAAGAGCTAGATGCCGATGACCTCCATCGCGCGTGGCGGCAAGGCGGTCTACGGCGCGCCGCTGGGCATCCTGATGCTGGAGGCGCGCTTCCCGCGCATTCCCGGCGACATGGGCAACGCCACGACCTGGCCGTTCCCGGTGCTCTACAAGGTGGTGAAGGGCGCCAGCCCGGAGAAGGTTGTGCTGAAGGGCGCCGAGGGGCTGCTGCCGGACTTCCTCGACGCCGCCGCCGAGCTGGTGTCGCAGGGCGCCGAGGCGATCACCACCAATTGCGGCTTCCTCTCGCTGTTCCAGCGCGAGCTCGCCGCACACGTGCGCGTGCCGGTCGCCACCTCCTCGCTGATCCAGGTGCCCTGGGTGCAGGCGACCCTGCCGCCGGGCAAGCGCGTCGGCGTGCTGACGGTCAGCGGTTCGTCGCTGACGCCCCGGCACATGGAGGCCGCCGGCGTGCCGCTCGATACGCCGTTCATCGGCACGGAACGCGGCCGGGAGTTCTTTCGCACGCTGATCCTGGGCGAGAAGGAGGACATGGACGTCGAGCGCGCCGAGCAGGACATCGTCGAGGCCGGCCGCGCGCTGATGCAGTCCCATCCCGATATCGGCGCCGTCGTGCTGGAATGTACCAACATGCCGCCCTATGCGGCAGCGCTGCGCGCGGCGCTGGATGTGCCGATTTATGACATCTACTCGCTGATCACCTGGTTCCACGCCGGGATCCGGCCCCGGCGCTTCACGGCCTGAACCTTTCGCGAACTTTCATCGGGGCGTGACGGCGCGCTGGCACGTCGATTGCTGCGCTCGTGGGCAATCGCTCGTCTCGAGTGCGGTGGAGGCATCATGGATATCGGCGTGTTCATTCCGATCGGCAACAATGGGTGGCTGATCTCGACGACGTCGCCGCAATACATGCCGACGTTCGAGCTGAACAAGCAGATCGTCCAGAAGGCCGAGCGCTACGGGCTGGATTTTGCCCTCTCGATGATCAAGTTGCGCGGATTCGGTGGACAGAGCGAATTCTGGGACCACAATCTCGAATCGTTCACCTTGATGGCCGGTCTCGGCGCGGTGACCACCCGCATCCAGCTCTACGCCTCGGTTGCGGTGCTGACGATCCCGCCGGCGATCGTCGCCCGCATGGCCTCGACGATCGATTCGATCACGGGCGGCCGCTTCGGCGTCAATATCGTGTCGGGCTGGGCCAAGGACGAGTACGAGCAGATGGGCCTGTGGCCGGGCGAGAAGTATTTCGGCTACCGCTACGACTACAGCACGGAGTACGTCCGCATCCTGCGCGAGCTGTGGGAAAAGGGCTCCTCGGATTTCAAGGGCGAGCACTTCCAGATGACCGACTGCAAGCTCAGCCCGCAGCCGCAGGCCGACATGAAGATCGTCTGCGCCGGCCAGAGCCCGCGCGGCCTGGAGTTCGGCGCGAGCTATTGCGACTTCAACTTCACGCTCGGCAAGGGCGTCAACACGCCGACCGCGCACGCGCCGCTCAACCAGGCGATGGCCGATGCGGCGGCCAAGACCGGCCGCGACGTCGGCAATTACGTGCTGATGATGGTCATCGCCGACGAGACCGACGAGGCCGCCATGGCCAAGTGGAAGCACTACAATGCGGGCGCCGACATGGGTGCGCTGGCGTGGATGTCGGGCCAGGCCAATTCCGATCCCAACGCGCCCGAGGGCGGCACGGCCAAGGCGATCTCGGCGCCCGAGGGGGCGATCAACTTCAACATGGGCACGCTGGTGGGCTCCTATGCCTCGGTGGCCCGCATGCTCGACGAATGCGCCACGGTCGTCGCCACCAAGGGCATCATGCTGACGTTCGACGACTTCCTGATCGGCCTGGAGCAGTTCGGCCAGCGCATCCAGCCGCTGATGAAGACCCGCCAGGAGAAGCTGAAGGCCGTCGCGTAATGCCTTCCCCCGCTGACGGGAGAAGGTAGGCGTCAGCCGGCGGCGGCGAGAGCCGGCTGCGCCTCGCGCGCGCCGGCGCCGTCGTCCAGCAGCTTGACGTCGGACGCCGACCAGCGCGCGATCACGCGGTCGCCGATGTCGATGGGATCGGCGAAGAACGGCTCGTCGAGGACATGGGCGACGAACTCCTCGCCGCCGCCGAGATCGAGCGTCAGCTTCACGTAGGAGCCCTGGTTCTCCAGCGTGTGCACCTCGCTCAGGACGGCGTTGAGGCCGATTGTCGGCTTGGCGCCCGGTGGCACTTTCTCGATCGTGATGCGGTCGCGGCGGATCGAGCCCCACAGCTTGGCGCCGCGCGCCGGCCGGATGTCGCCGACCGGGAATGCGAAGCGCGCGCCATTCTCGGCAATGACGGCGGCGGTGCCGTTCAGCACGCTCTCGACCATGCCGCTCAGCACGTTCTGGCCACCGACGAAGCGCGCGACATAGGCGTTGCGCGGCGCCACGAAGATGTCGCGGGCGCTGGCGGCCTGCTCGATGCGGCCCTGGGCCATCACCACGACCGTGTCGGCCACGGCGATCGCCTCGAGCTGCGTGTGGGTGACGTGCACGAAGGTGATGCCGAGCTCCTTCTGCACGCGGCGCAACTCGCCGCGCATGCGCAGGCGCAGGTATTCGTCGAGCGCCGAGAGCGGCTCGTCGAGCAGCAGCACGCGCGGATTGGTGATCAGCGCGCGCGCCAGAGCCACGCGCTGCTGCTGGCCGCCGGAGAGCTGCGCCGGCAGGCGGTCGGCGAACGAGTCGAGCTGCACCTTCGAGATCAGCTCGCGCGCCTTGGCGTGGCGCTCCGACTGGCTGGCGCCGCGCATCTTCAGCGCGAAAGCGACGTTGTCGAGCACGCTGCGGTGCGGGAACAGTGCGTAGCTCTGGAACATCATCGCCGTGCCGCGGCGGATCTGCGGCAGGCCGATCACCGATTCGCCGCCGATCAGCACGTCGCCGCTGGTCGGCGTCTCGTGGCCGGCGATCATGCGCAGGATGGTGGTCTTGCCGCAGCCGCTGGGCCCGAGCAGGCAGCAATAGGCGCCGTGCGGGATGGTCAGGCTGAGGTTGCGGATCGCCGTCGTCTCGCCGAAGCGCTTGGTGACGTTCTCCACCACGATCTCGCCGCTGCGGTCGGACTCGGCCATGGCTACTACTCCGTCGACATCAGGGTGGCGCGTCGCGCACCGCGCGCGCGGCGGCGCTGGATCAGGGCGATCGACGTCAGGGCGACGGCGATCACCACGAAGGACACGACCGTGGTGACCGCGCCGACCGCGTAGAGCGCCGGGGACGTGACGTTGGTGGTCATCGCCCAGATTTCCAGCGGCAGGGTGTTCTGGCTGCCTGCGGTGATCGAGGTGCGCGCGATCTCGTCGTAGGACAGCGTGAAGCCGAACAGCGCGACGCCGATGATGCCGGGCAGCAGCATCGGGATCGTCACCTCCTTGAGCCGCTGCCAGTTGGTGGCGCCGAGGTCGGTGGCGGCTTCCTCGTAGGAGCGGTTGAAGCGGCCCAGGACGGCGAACATGATCAGCAGGCCGAAGGGCAGGGTCCAGGTGAGCTGCGCGGCGAGGCCCGAGGTCAGCCAGTTGGTCTGCAGGCCGAGCAGGCGGAAGGTGAGCGCAATGCCCAGGCCGACGAACAGGCCGGGCATGATCAGGCTGGCGATCGCCAGGTAGAAGGCGACGGCCGAGCCGCGGAAGCGCCGACGGAAGCCCAGCCCGGCGACCACCGAGAGCACCACCGTGATGAGCGCGACGATGGCGGCCAGGCCGATCGAGCGGGTGAACGAGCCGGCGATGTCGCCGACGCGCTTCTGCGAGAACAGCGCGTCGAACCAGTCCAGCGAGAAGCCGTTCATCGGAAAGGTCATGCCGCCGCTGGGGCCCTGGAACGACAGGATGTAGATCACCGTCATCGGGCCGTAGAGGAAGACCACGAACAGCGTGAAGAAGGCCGTGTAGGCGTAGAACGTCCAGGGGCGGCGGGCGTCGGCGGTCTGCATGATGCGGCCTCCCTAGCGCGCCAGTTCCTTGCGCACGTCGACCAGGCGCAGGATGCCGGCGACCATCAGGGTGACGATGATCACCATGATGACGGCGCTGGCCGCCGCCGGCGGGTATTGCAGGGCGGCGACCTCGTTCTGCAGCGCCGAGACCACCGAGGCGCTCTGGCCGCCGCTCAAGGTGCGCACGACGAAGGAGTCGCCCATGACCAGCGTGATCACGAAGATCGAGCCCAGCGCGATACCGCTCTTGCTCAGCGGCAGCACCACCTCGGCCATCACGCGCCAGCGGCTGGCGCCGGCGTCGTGCGCCGCCTCGAGCAGGCTTTTGTCGATGCGCGCCATGGAGTTGAAGATCGGCACCACCATGAACAGCGTGAACAGGTGGACGTAGGCGATGATCACGGCGAAGTCGGAGAACAGCAGGAACTCCAGCGGCTTCGACGTCATGCCGGAATTGATCAGCATCTGGTTGAAGATGCCGTTGCGCCCGAGGAAGGGGATCCACGAGATCATGCGGATGATGTTCGAGGTCAGGAACGGCACCGTGCAGACCAGGAACAGCGCCACCTGCAACAAGGTGCCGCGCACGTGGAAGACCAGGTAGTAGGCGATGTTGAAGCCCAGCAGGAAGGTCACCGCCCAGACGATCAGCGCGAATTTCAACGAGCTCAGATAGAGGCGCAGGGTGACGTCGGAGCGGAACAGCTCGATGTAGTTGTCGAGCATGAAGGCCGGGATGATGTCGCCGCGGCTGTAGTCGAAGAAGCTGACCGCGAGGACGACCAGCATCGGCACGCCGAAGAACAGGATCAGCACCAGCACCAGCGGCGTGACCTGCAGCCACGACGTGCGTTCGCCGTAGTCCTTGACGACGACTGGCTTGCCTTCGGCGGACTCGTACTCGGAAGCAGTGGCGGTCAGGCCGCCACTGCTGTGCTCAGCAATCGCCATGACGCGAGGCCATGATGGCTACGACGACACGAACTCGTTCCAGCGCCGTGTCAGGTAGCGATCCTCGTCCATCACCGTGTTCCAGCAGGCGATGTTGCCCATGCGGTCCCAGATCGCGCCGCCGTCGCGGCTCGTGCCCTTCTTCTCCATCAGGGTGCCGTAGGGATCCTTGATGTCGACCGCGGCAGGCTTGCCGTCGTACCAGTAGTCCCATTCCTCCGGCGTCAGGAACTTCTTGGCGGTCGAGGGCACCGCCGAGTAGTAGCCCTGCTTGGCGATGAAGCCGCCCTGCCAGCCCGAGTTGAACCAGTTCATGTACTCGTAGGCGCAGTCGAGCTTCAGCCCGCTGAGATGCGCCATCGGCGCCAGGCCGACGAACCAGCCGCGATAGCCTTCCTTCAGCGGCACGTAGTAGCAATCGATGCCGCGCGAACGCACCGCGGTCACCGCCGGCGACCACATCGACTGGATCACCACCTCGCCCGAGGCCATCAGGTTCACCGACTGGTCGAAGGTGCTCCAGAACGAGCGGAAATGACCGCCTTTCTTGAGATCGATCATGATCTTGATGGTCTTGTCGATCTCCTCCTTGGTCATGTTGCCCTTGTCGGCGTACTTGAAGTCGCCGCGCGACTCGAGCGCCATGGCGACGTCCATCACGCCGACCGGCGCGTAGTCGACCAGCGCCGTCTTGCCCTTGTACTTGGGGTCGAGCAGGTCCTTCCAGCTCGCGACCTTGTCGCGGCCGCCGACCAGGTCGGGGCGGATGCCCAACGTGTCGGCGTTGTAGATCGTCGGGATCATGGTCAGGAACTCGGTCGGCTTCGACGCGAGCTTCTTGCCGTCGGCCGCCTCGTAGAACATCGCCTCGATCGGCGCGAGGCCCTGGGTCGAGGCCATCGTGCCGTTGGGGTAGCTGCCCTTGGTGAAGAGCGGCACGGTCTCGCCCCACAGCTTGTATTTGCTGACGGGAATCGGCGCCAGCGCGCCCTTGCCCACGAGATAGGGCAGCTTGGTGCTGTCGATGTTGTTGATGTCGATCGAGGTCGGCTGGGTCAGCGAGCGGTTGAGCTGCACGTCGTCGGTGATCGCCTGCATGGTGATCTTGAAGCCGAGGTCCTTGGTCGCCTGCTCGCCGATCTCCTTGATCGCCGCGTACGAGCCGCCGGCATGCACCAGGGTGACGTCCTTGGCGTTCTGGGCCCACACCGTGGGAAAGCCCCACGAAGCCGTCGCCGCCGCGGCACCGCCGGCCGCCGCGCCCTTGAGGAGAGTTCGCCGGCTCAGTCGGTTCTTGGTGTCGGAAAGGCCGCCGGTTCCAGAGGATCTGCGAGTCATCTGTCACCCCTATTTCAACGTCGCGCGCGTCGGGTCGGGGCCAAATCCGCAAGAACCATGCCAGCACTTTGCACAGGCCGCGGTCCGGGATTTGCACACGGGATTCGCACATCGGGGGACCACTTCCGCGTCACAGGAGTTCGTGCCTATGGAGATCGGCGTCTTCATCCCCATCGGCAGCAATGGCTGGCTGATCTCGACGACGTCGCCGCGCTACAGGCCGAGCTTCGAGCTGAACAAGCAGGTCACGCTCAACGCCGAGCGCTACGGCCTGGATTTTGTGCTGTCGATGATCAAGCTGCGCGGCTTCGGCGGCAAAAGCGAGTTCTGGGATCACAACCTCGACTCGTTCACCCTGATGGCGGGTCTCGCGGCCGTCACCTCGCGCATCCGTCTGTATGCAACGGTGCCGACTTTGGCCGTTCCGCCGGCAATTGCCGCGCGCATGGCGTCGACCATCGATTCGATCTCGAATGGTCGTTTCGGCCTCAATGTGATCACAGGATGGCAGCGGCCGGAGTATTCGCAGATGGGGCTGTGGCCGGGCGACGAATATTTCGGCCACCGCTATCGCTATGCCGCCGAATACGTGCAGGTGCTGCGCGATCTGTGGGAGCGCGGCGTGTCGGACCTCAAGGGCGAATTCTTCACCATGAGTGACTGCAAGCTCAGTCCGCGGCCCAAGGCTGACATGAAGGTGATCTGCGCCGGCACGAGCGATCCCGGCCTGGAGTTCACGGCCAGGTACGCCGACTACAATTTCTGCTTCGGCAAGGGCATCAACACGCCCACCGCCTGCACCGATACGGTCGCGCGCATGCAGTCCTTCGCCGACAAGACCGGCCGCAAGGTGGCGAGCTACGCGCTGTTCATGGTGATCACTGGCGAAACCGATGCCGAGGCCGAAGCGAAATGGGAGCTGTATAGAGAAGGTGCGGATGTCGAGGCGCTGGCCTGGCTGGTCGAGCAGGCGACGGCCGACAAGAATCCCGCCGGCGGCACCAACGTGCGCCACGCCATCGATCCGAAATCGATGGTCAACATCAATATCGGCCTGCTGCTGGGCTCGTATGGCAAGGTGGCGCGGCTGCTCGACGAGGTCGCGACCATCCCGGGCCTGGCCGGCGTGCTGCTGACCTTCGACGAGTTCATCTCCGGCACCCGGATCTTCGGCGAGCGCATCCAGCCGCTGATGCAGTGCCGCCGTCACGTCACGCCCGTTGCACAGGCCGCCGAATGACCCAGCCCGTCAGCTACTTCCCGCCCGACGATCCCTCGGCCCGCCTGCTGCAGGCGACGCCCGAGCCGATGATGATCCGGCCATCGGAGACGGCGCTGATCATCGTCGACATGCAGAACGCCTACGCCTCGCCCGGCGGCTATCTCGATCTCGCCGGCTTCGACATCTCCGGCGCCGCGCCGGCGATCGCCCGGATCGACGAGGCGGCCAAGGCCGCGCGCGCCGTCGGCATGCCGGTGATCTTCTTCCAGAACGGCTGGGACAAGGACTACGTCGAGGCCGGCGGGCCGGGCTCGCCCAACTGGCACAAGTCGAATGCGCTGAAGACCATGCGCAAGCGGCCGGAGCTGATGGGCAAGCTGCTGGCCAAGGGCGGCTGGGACTACGAGTTGGTCGAGGCGCTGCCGCCGCAGCCCGGCGACATCGTCGTGCCCAAGCCGCGCTACAGCGCCTTCTTCAACACCAACCTCGACAGCATCCTGCGCGCGCGCGGCATCCGCACCCTGGTCTTCACCGGCGTCGCCACCAATGTCTGCGTCGAGTCGACGCTGCGCGACGGCTTCTTCCTCGAGTATTTCGGCGTCGTGCTGCACGACGCCACGCATCACGCCGGGCCCGACTTCATCCAGAAGGCCTCGCTGTTCAACATCGAGAGCTTCTTCGGCTGGGTCTCCTCGACGGAGGAATTCACCAAGGCGCTCAAGGCCAACGCCAATCCGCTGGCGACAAAGGGAGATGCCTGATGCCGATGACCCCGATCGTTCCGCCGGGCACCGGCAAGACCCTGGCGCCTTATTCGCCCGGCGCGATGGCCGACGGTGTGGTCTATGTCGCGGGCACGCTTGCGCTCGATGCCGACACCAATGTCGTGCATGTCGGCGACGCCGCGGCGCAGACCGACTATGTGCTGAAGGCCATCCAGTCGGTGATCGAGACCGCCGGCGGCACCATGGCCGACGTCACCTTCAACCAGATCTTCCTCACCGACTGGGCGCATTACGCGGCGATCAACAGCGTCTATGCCAAGTACTTCCCGGGCGACAAGCCGGCGCGCTACTGCATCCAGTGCGGCCTGGTGAAGAAAGAGGCGCTGGTGGAGATCGCCACCATCGCGCATGTCGGCCGCAAGGCCTGACCGCCTCTCCACGCCATGTATTTCGACGTGCTCGACGGCCCGCGGGCCGATGCCGAGACGGTGCTGCTGTCGGCCGGGCTGGGCGGCGCGGCGGGTTATTGGGCGCCGCAACTCTCGGCGCTGCGTGCGCGCTATCGCATCGTGACCTACGACCAGGCCGGTACGGGCCGTGACAGGCGCAAGCTGCCGGCCGATTACAGCATCGGCGCCATGGCCGACGAAGTGCTCGCCGTGCTCGACGCGAGCGGGACGGCCGCGTGTCATTTCGTCGGCCATGCGCTGGGCGGGCTGGTTGGCCTCGATCTCGCTGCGCGGCAGGCCGATCGCCTGTTGTCGTTGACCGTGGTGAACGGCTGGGCGGCGGCGCATGCGCATACGCGCCGCTGCTTCGAGGCGCGGCTGATGCTGCTCGCCCATGGCGGACCGCAGGCCTACGTGCGCGCGCAACCGATCTTCCTCTATCCCGCCGACTGGCTGGCGCAGAACGCGCTGCGCATGGAGCGCGAGGAGGCGCACGGCCTGCAGGGTTTCCAGGGTGCCGACACCTTGCGGCGGCGCATCGCGGCGCTGCTGGCCTTCGACGCCACGGCGCAGCTCTCCAGCCTGCGCGCGCCCAGCCTGCTCTTCGCGGCGCGCGACGACGTGCTGGTGCCCAGCGCCATGTCGGTGCAGCTGGCGATGGCGATCGCGGGCTCGACCCTGCATGTCGCGCCGTGGGGTGCGCATGCGATCAACGCGACGCAGCCCGAGCTTTTCAATACCGTCCTGCTGGACTTCCTCGATCGCGTTCGCCGGAGCTGATCATGGAGCTGTCGAGCAAATCCGCGCGCGAGCTGTTTGCCGAGGTGCAGGCCGACCCGACGCGCCGCCGCTTCGGTTTCGGCCGCAAGCCGGTGCTGATCAACGTCGACCTGCAGAACGCCTACACGCGGCCGGCGGAGTTCGTCACCGCCTACGAGACCGACCCGCGGCAGATCGACTACGTCAACGCGCTGGCCCGGCTGTGCCGGCGCCACGGCCTGCCGGTGGTCTGGACCTATGTCGCCTATCTCGACTCGGGCGAGGATTGCGGCGTGTGGGGCACGCGCAGCGACACGCCGGACTCGCTGCAGAACATCAAGGCGGATTCGCGCCGCGCCCAGCTCGACGATCGCTGCGAGGTCGATCGCATGCGCGACATCGTCATGCACAAGCGCATGGCCTCGGCCTTCTTCGAGACCAACCTCGCCTCGCTGCTGACGTATCACCGCATCGACACGGTGATCGTGACCGGCGGGTCGACCTCGGGCTGCGTGCGCGCCACCGCCGTCGATGCCCTGTCGCGCAGCTTCCGCACCATCGTTCCGCAGGAATGCGTCGCCGACAAGCACGAGAGCCCGCACTTCGCCAACCTCTACGATATGAGCCTGAAATACGCCGACGTGCTGCCGGTCGCCGAGGTGCTGGCCTGGCTCGAGCAGTACCAGCCGGCGAACTAGGGTCGGGCGGCGCCGACGCTTAACTCGACATATTCTACTTTTGTCTAATTCACTAATTGCACATCATCGGCGTGTAATCAGGCGGTCCCCAGTGGGGTGGGGGAGCGTATGTACCAACTCATGGCAGTTTCATCGGCCGGCGAGCCTTTGGTCGAGGATCTGACAAGTGCCAGGGCTGTGCTGGAACTGGGTCGCCAACTCGTCGCCACAGGCCATACGGAAATCATGGTCACGACGCCCGACGGCCGCGCGTTCCTGTTCCGGGAATTCGCCAACCTCATGGGCGAGTAGGACAAGCCCGCCTGAAATGATGCGGGCTAATTGAAGATCGCCGGATCGATCAGCGGCTTGCCGCGTGGCCGTGCCGGTTCGGGGCGGTCGCAGCGCTGGAAGAGGCCGCGGCCCGCCGAGCCGCTCATGCGGCCTTCCTCCATCACCACCTCGCCGCGCGACAGGGTCAGCACGGGATAGCCCGTGAGCTCGCGACCCTCGTAAGGCGTGTAGTCGCAATTGTGGTGGAGGATGGCGTTGGTGAGGCTGACCGTGCGCGCGGGATCCCACAGCACGATGTCGGCATCGGCGCCGACCGCGATGGTGCCCTTGCGCGGATGCAGGCCGTAGATCTTCGCGGCGTTGGCCGAGGACAGCGCCACGAATTGCTGCAGGGTGATGCGGCCCTTGTTGACGCCCTCGGAGAACAGCAGCGGCAGGCGCGTTTCGACGCCCGGCACGCCGTTGGGGATCTTGCGGAAGCTCTGCGCCGCGCCGGGCAGCTTCTTGCCGCGCAAATCGTCGTAGCGGAAAGCCGCGTGGTCCGACGACAGCACCTGGAAGGTGTTGGCCGACAGGCCGGTCCAGATGTGCTCCTGGTTGTCGGTGCCGCGTGGCGGCGGCGAGCACACGCACTTGCTGCCTTCGTCGCCGGGCTTCTCGAAATCCTCTTCGCTCAGGAACAGGTATTGCGGGCAGGTCTCG
>CAYNOF010000383.1:0-1448 GCA_964398335.1 uncultured Rhizobiaceae bacterium | reverse complement strand
GGCTTCGGCGACATACGCATTGGCCATCGTGCGCGGTGCGCCGCAGGCCCAGACCCGCACGATGCCACGGTCGACCCGGACTTCGGTGGCACCATCCGGCTTCACCCTGACGATGAACTCGGTGCCGCGGATGCCGATCGTCGCCGTGGGCGTGTTGATGCGCACGCCGTCACGCTGGACATTGCCGGAAATGAATCGCAGCGCGCCCCTGGCGACGCCCAGGACGGCGGTCGCGCGCGCGCCGGGCTTGTAGAGGTACTCGTCGAGCGTGAGGCGGCTGTCCGGTCCGACGGCCAGGCGCGTGCCATCCTGGAACGACAGGTCGAGCCTGCCCTTCGGCGACGTCTCGATGACGTCGTTGCTGAACAGCCGGCTGTCGAGCGCGAGCGCGACGGGGCTGGCCTGGCCCTGCTGCCGCGTGCCCGTCGGCTCGATCTTGCGCACGCTGGCGACCTGCTCCTGAGCCGACGCCTCGGCGCAAACCACAAGGCACGTCGCCGCCGCCAGCGCGCGGCCGAGCGCATCGAGCTTCATCGTCGTCCCCCCGAGCATGCGCGCGCCTTGCCGCGTGCGCACCACCAACCGCAGAAGCTGCCCCACTTTGCTGCCGTCGTTCCCAACACCGCGGCGGCGCAAGTCTTGTCGCGCTATTTTTTGCTCAGTTCTTGGCTGATAACAACACGGTCCTCGGAAGACTTCGAAGATCTGTTGTGTTGTTGCGATTGACTATCGCTTCGGCAGGCGCGTGACGATCTTGGACTCGGTCTCCACGACCCATTCGCCGTTCTCCAGGCAGGTCTCGCCCCGCTTCTGGCAGCTGGCGAGGCACCCCGACGCCCCCGGCATGTTCTTGGTGCACCACTCCACGCACCAGCGGACGTACTGCGAGCAGGTCTCCCCGCGACCCGCGGGAACGCGGGTCATGGCAGGACTGGTTGCGGCAGGACTGGCCGTGGCGGGGCTGGGCGCGGCGGGGCTGGGCGTGGCGGGAGCGGCGGCAACCGGCGACGTCAGGGACGGTGCAAGCGGACCCGGGGCATCCTGTGCCGGTGTGGTGTAGGGCGACGGGGCGTTGGGCTGGCAGGCCGTCAGCAGCATCACCAGTCCCAACCAGCATAGAACGCGCGCGCTCATATCGTTCCCACCGACAAATCAACCGGGAGAGAATACACGGCGGGCGATTATCAGTCGTCCGGCATCTCGCAGATCACGCGGCGCGTCGGGCTGGCCGGCAGGGCTGGCGGGCTGACGCGGATCGGTATGGCGAACGCGATCGCCTTCGATCGGCAGGCCGCGATGAACTCGGCGCGCGAGATCGCCCTGTCCGGCGCGGATTGCTGATCGCCCGCCCGCAGCACGGCCAGGTAGGGCACGGCCTCGCGCTCGCTCAGGTAGCCGTCGGTCCTGTCGAAGGCGACCGCCTGCCAGAACACGGCGCAGCGGTCATC
>CAYNOF010000382.1:0-12281 GCA_964398335.1 uncultured Rhizobiaceae bacterium | reverse complement strand
GTCGACGTCGTCGGCGGCTGGCGCGCGCAGCGGGCGCGGGCCGCCAATAGCGGCGGGGCGGCTGCTTGAACGCGGCCCCGGTCAGGGTCGAGGTGACCGAGCTGGAGGGTGGCGCCCGCCTGGCGGCGGTGGCCGGCCGTCTCGATTCGGCCACCGTGCCGACCATCGAGGACACGCTTCTGGCGCCCATCCAGCGCGGCACCGGCGTCGTATATGATCTCGCCGACCTCAACTACATCAGCGCCGCCGGGGTGCGGCTGATCGTGGCGGCGGTCCGGCGGGCCCAGGACCTGCAGGCGCGCGTCGCCTTCGCGCGCGTGCCGGCGGAGGTCGCCGAGACGCTGTCGGTGAGCGGCTTCGCCATGTTCCTGCGCCTCTTCGAGTCGCGCGACGAGGCGGTGGCGCATGTGCGCGGCGGCGGCGCCTGATGCGCACGAAGCGGGTAGTCGACGCCGCGAATGCGATTTTTCGGTTGCCATGTGGCGGCGCTCAGTCTGAATACGCGCTGGACCAGGGGAGACTCCGGGTGGCGTCAGCAGGAGCAGGAAGTCGGACCAGTCGCATCGTTGCCTTGGCGCTGGCCGTGCTGCTGGCGGCCTGTGGCGACGACACGATTCCGGCGTCCGGCCCCGACATGAACGCAGTTGTGCCGGGCAACCCGCTCAACCTGCCCTTCGACATCGTCGATCTGACGCCGCAGACCATCGGCGCGATCGTCACTGCGCCGGGAGCCCCCGTGGTCAGCGCCGTCCGCCCGCCCAAGGGCACGGCGCCGACGATTATCGTCGCGCCGGGCGACGTGCTGCGCGTGCGCATCTTCGAGCCCTATGACGGCAGCATCTACGCCCCGCTGCAGAAGGGCGGCTCGGAGGTCGGCCTGCTGCGCGTGGCCGAGAACGGCACCATCAGCGTGCCCTATGCCGGCAACGTGCCGGTTGCCGGCGTCGGCCTGCAGACCGTCGAGGAGCGCATCGTCGCCAAGCTCACCGGGCGGGCCTACCAGCCGCAGGTCGTGGTCGAACTGGCGGTCGACCGCAGCAACACCTACGCCGTCTCGGGCGACGTCAAGCAGCCCGGCCGCTACTCGCTGCTCGAGGGCGCCAAGACGCTGGTCGACGCGATCAATCGCGCCGGCGGCACGGCGCGCTCGCCCAACCAGCACGAGGTCATCCTCAAGCGCCACGGTGCCGAGTACCGCATCCCGATGAGCGACCTGCTGGCCGGCGGCGACATCATGCTGCAGCGTGACGATACCCTGGTGGTGGTCACCAGCATCAAGGCCTTCACGGCGCTGGGCGCGGTGCTCAAGAGCGGCAACGTCGAGATCAACCGCGCCAAGGTCACCCTGCTCGAGGCGCTGGGCGAGGTCGGCGGGTTGAGCGACGAGCGCGCCAACAAGACCGGCGTCTTCGTCTTCCGGCCGCAGGACTCGCCGGCCTTCGACAAGCCGCGCGCCCGGCCGGTGGTGTACCGCCTCGATTTCGCCAAGCCGACATCGGTCTTCGTCGCGCAACAATTCGTTATCCAGCCGCGCGACGTGATCTACGTCTCGAATTCGCCGCTTTACGAGGCGAACAAGGTGCTCTCGGTGTTCGGCACCCTGTTCAACTACGGCCTGCGGCCGGCGACCATTCCGTAACAGGCCGGCGGCGCGCCGCTGGAACCGCCATGACGACACGTCCATCCTCCTTCGCCGTCGGCTGGCTCGCGCTTGCGATCCTCGCCAGCGCCTCGTCGATCGCGCTGGGCCAGAGCAAGGCCGACGCCGGCGACCGGCCGCCGCTGATCGTGCGCGGCTACACCGATGTGCCGAACGCCACCGTGCGCGTCGGCACCGTCTCGGGCGACGTCATGACCGAGCTGCGCGTGCAGGACGGCCAGTCGGTCAAGGCGGGCGACGTGGTGGCGGTGCTGCGCGGCTACGAGACCGTCGGCCGCTCGCTGCAGATCTCGGAAGCCCGCCGTGACCTCGCACGCCTGAAGTACCAGACCCTGAAGGATGGCCCGCGCACCCGCGAGCTTGCCGGCCAGGAGCAGGCGGTGCGGCTGGCCGAGCTCAGCGCCAAGCGCACCCTGATCGAGATCCAGCGCAGCGCGACGCTGCCCGAGATCAAGCAGATCGACAGCGAGACGGCCCAGGCCAAGGTCGACCAGGAGCAGCGCAAGCTCGCCACCATGCGCGCGGCGCTCGACGCCGATACCCAGACGGCGGCGGCCGAGCTGGCGATCGCCGAGGCCGAGGTCGAGCAGCTGCGCAGCAACCGCGAGAACTCGCTGATCCGCTCGCCGATCAACGGCGTCATCCTGCAGCTCTACGCCCGGCAGGGCGAGGTCGTGGGCGCCCAGGGCGTCGCCAAGATCGTCGACCTCTCGCAGCTGCGCGTGCTGGCCGACGTCGACGAGGTGCAGCTCGACCGCGTGCAGGTCGGCGGCCGGGCCGACATCCGGCTGCGCGGCCGCGACGAGCCGTTCAAGGGCCGGGTCTCGCGCGTGGTGCCGTCGGTCAACCGACTGCGCCGGCCCGATCCGGAGGGCGCCACGCCGATGGATGCGCGCGTCGTGCAGGTCGAGGTCGAGTTCATCGACACCGAGCACATCCCGCAGGTCATCGGCCGCGAAGTGCGCGTCACGCTGTACTGATGGTCGCGATCCCGTCTCTGCCGCCCTTGCCCGACCTCGGGAACCGGTTGCGCGACTTCGCGGCGGATCTGCCGGCGCGGCTGCGCCAGGCCTGGTCGGATCTGCGCCGCGCCATCCTGATCTCGGCCAAGCTGCCGCTCGGCGTGCAGCAGCTGCGCCGCCAGCGCACCAGCGCGATCCTGGCGCTGGCCGGCGTCACCGCCAGCATCATCGTGATCTTCGCCCAGCTCGGCATCGAGAACGCGATCTACGAATCCTCGGTGCGCGTACATCGCGCGGTGAAGGGCGACCTGGTGGTCGCCTCGGCCGGCTTCCAGTCGCTGCAGCTCTTCACCTACGTGCCGGTCGACGTGGTCGACACGGTGGCGGCGCATCCCAAGGTGCGCGCCACCAAGATGCTGCACTTCGGCAACATGTCGATCCTGCACGAGGGCATGCGCGGGCCGCGCCAGATCCTGTACTACGGCATCGACGTCGAGCAGCCGGCGATCGACGTGCCCGGCCTCGCCGAGAACCTGTCCAAGCTGCGCATCCCGCGCCGCATCCTGTTCGATCGCATGTCGCGGCCGGTCTACGGCGATCTGATCGATCGCATCGCGCACAACGACGAGGTCGTGGTGCTGGGCCCGCGCGATGCCCAGCAGCTCTACCGCCAGCTGTTCGCGGTCGGCACCTATTCGCTCGGCCCCAACATCCTCAACGACGGCTCGCTGATCACGTCGGACTTCACGCTGTCGGAGATCTTCGGCTACACGCTCGACCGGCCGGCCTTCATCGCCGTCGACCTCGTGCCGGGCACCGACGTCGGCGAGGTCGTGCGCGACCTGCGCAAGACCCTGGGCCGGCGCGCCGACGTCTTCCTCAAGAACGAGTTCATCGCCCGCGAGCGCGCCTTCTGGTCGCGCGACACGCCGATCGGCTACGTCACCAATCTCGGCTTCTTCCTCGGCGTCGCCATCGGCATGGTGTTCATCTACTACGCCAAGTACCAGATCATCCGCTCCTACCTGCCGGAATACGCCATCCTCAAGTGCTTCGGCTACGATCGCTGGTTCTTCCTCTCGGTCGTCATCCAGATCGGCGTCTGCGTCATCCTGCCGTCGCTGGTCCTCGGCTCGGCGATCTCCTGGGGCATCTATGCCGCGGCCGAGAGCGCCACGCATCTGGGCCTGTCGCTGGGCATCCGCGAGCTGTCGCTGGCCTTCGTCGCCGCCGTCATCATGACCTTGGCCTCCAGCATCTTCGCGCTGCGCCGGCTCAACAAGGTCGACCCCGTCATGCTGTTCGACTGAGCGCCATGGCTGCCACCCCGACATCCGACGAAGGTCGCGCCATCGTGGTCGAGGCGCGCGGCCTCAACCACTCCTACGGCACCGGCCAGCGCAAGGTCGACGTGCTGTTCGACATCGACATGGAGGTGCGCGAGGGCGAGATCGTCATCGTCACCGGCCCGTCGGGCTCGGGCAAGACGACCCTGCTGACCATCCTCGGCACCATGCGGCGGCCGACCGAGGGCCATGTGCGCATCCTCGGCTACGACATGCTCAACGCGACGGCGGCCGACATCGAGGCGATCCGCGGCCGGCTGCGCTTCCTGTTCCAGCGCCGCAACCTCCTGACCTCGCTCAACGTGCTGCAGAACGTCGTCGCCGGCGTCGCCATGACGCCGCTGACCAACCCGGCCTGGGACGAGACGCGCGCTCGGCATCTGCTGTCGCTGCTGTGGCTGGGCGACAAGGCCGACGCCTGGCCGGACGAGCTGTCCGGCGGCCAGCAGCAGCGCGTCGCCGTGGCGCGCATGCTGATCGGCCTGCCCGACCTGATCATCGCCGACGAGCCGACCTCGGCGCTCGATCGGCTGGCCGGCCGCATCGTCGTCGACCAGCTGCGCGAGCTGGCGCTGAAGGTGCGCTGCGCCGTGCTGCTGTCGACCCACGACGAGCGCATCTTCGACGTCGCCACGCGGCGGCTGCACATCGAGGATGGCCGGATCTACCAGGTCGGCTGAAGCGACGCCGTCATCCCGAGCGCAGCGAGGGATCTGTCCAGGCCTCGAGGTCGCCCGCCGCGCTCGCGATGACAGGCCGCTTCGTCAGCTGGAAGATCTCCTCGCCGACATCGTGCCAGGTGCGCGGCTGGTAGCGTTCGGCGATCAGCGCCGAGCAGTCGCGGCGGTACTGCGTGTCGAGCGCCAGGCGCTTGATCGCCGCCAGCCAGCCCGGCCCGTCGAGCTCGTCGACATGCGTGGCGAGGCCCTGTCCGGCCTCGCGCAGCGAGGTGTTGTCGGCGGCGATGCAGGGCTTGCCGAACGACAGCGACTCGGTGATCGGCAGGCCCCAGCCCTCGTGATACGAGGGGAAGACGGTGAAGGCGCAATGCCGGTAGAGATGGACCAGCTCGGCGTCCGACGGCCCGTCGACGAAGCGGATATGACGGTCCCACATCTCGCGGTCGCGCGACATCAGGTCGAAGACGTCGCGATCGTTCCAGCCGCGCTGGCCGGCCAGCACCAGAGGCGGCGTGGCATCGCCCATCTCGGCGACCAGGCGGCGCCACAGCCAGTACATGCCGGTGTGGTTCTTGCGCGGGTTGAGCGTCGAGACATAGAGGACATAGCCGTCCGGCGGCAGGTCGAGCCCGCTCAGGCGCCGGGTGAAATTCTCTTCCACCCGGTCCTTGAGGTCGGCGCAGAGCGGCACGTGGTGGACCGGGATCGCGCGCTTGCTGGTCTCGCGGACATAGGCGGTCAGGTCCTGGCCGACGAAGCGCGAGCTCACGCACAACCAATCCGCGCAGTCGACCATGGCGTCGATGAAGCGGCGGAAATCCATGGCGCCGTTCTCGTTGCTGACCAGCTCGGGCCGCCGGATCGGCATGATGTCGTGGACATAGACGCCGATGCGGACCTTGCTCGTGCGTCGCCTGTGGATCAGATCGTCGATGTGGCCCTGGCGCCAGAAGATCGCCGGCACGACGATCGTGTCGCCGTCACGCATGGCGGGCGGCGCCTTGGCGGCCGGCGGCCGGCTGCGCCCGTTGTCGAGGGCGGTGACGCGAAAGCGCCCCAGCAGCGGGTCGTAGCGCAATACATGGCCGCCGCGCGCCACCAGCTCGCGGGCGATTTCGTACTCGACCCTGGGAATGCCAGTGAGAGGCTCTTGCGGCCCGTTCTTGCGCAGCGAGACAGCGACGTAGAGCGAGCTCATGCGGCATTCTTTTTAGAGAGGAGCGGGGGAGGGGTCAATTGAGGTGTACCCCGTCCCAGTGTGCGAATTGTTCGGCTTCGAGTTCGTGCGGCCGCGGCCGGCCGTGGAAAACGCACAATCGCGCCGGCGCGGGGATCACGCCGCCCGCGCCGAGATCGGCGTAGTCGATCACGGCGCCGGGCAGTGCGTCGTCGATCGCCCGCCAGGCGACGTCGGCGTGCGCCAGGGACGCCTCGATGAAGCCGCGATGGCCGACCGCGCGATGGCGGTAGCGGAAATACTCGGGCAGCCAGGCATGGCGGCGGTGGATGAACGAGCAATCGACGCGCCAGGCCATCACCGCGGCGTCGAGGCCGCCCTGGCGGTGGCGCACGGCGGCGAACTCGCCGTCGAGCGCGACGCGCGCCAATTCGTCGAGCGCGCCCAGAACCACGGTATCGAGGTCGAGATACAGCACGGGCCCGTCGAACAGGCCGGGCCGGAACAGCTCGATCTTGGCCCACGCGCCGGGCCAGAACTGGCGCAGGTCGATGCGCTCGCAGGGCACGGCGACATCGGACAGGCAGACGAAGCGGTGCGGCAGGCGGAGGTTTGCGGCGACCGCGTCGCGCAGAATGCGCACGTACTTGGCAAAGAACGGGCCCTCGCGCGAGCCCCAGTACTGCCCGCCGCGGCGCAGGACGCAGGCAACGGTGAGCGGGGCGTTGCCCAGGCTGGAGCGGGCCACGCTCAGTACCAGTGCTGCGCCACCCAGCCCTCGACCTCGTGCGGCTTGGGGCGGGTCATCATCATGCAGATGCGTGCGTCGTCGACCGGCACGCCATACTCGCCGATGTCGAAATGGTTGATCACCTGGCCGGGCAGCAGGCGGTTGACGTACTCGATGGTGACGTCGCGCTCGCGCAGCCGGCGCTCGGTGAAGCCCTGGTCGCCGTAGCTCCTGCCGCCGCGGCGATGGATGCGCTGGTAGTGCTCCGGCCGCGTCGCGAACTCGCGGTAGATGAACGAGCAGTCCATGGTGAAGGCCATGATGCTGCTGTTGAAGTGGCCGTACCAGGGATCGGCGACGGCGGCGAAGCCGACCTCGCCGGCGAGCCGCGCGAGGTCGCTGAGGTCGCCGCAGATCACCGTGTCGAGGTCGAGATAGACCACCGGCCCGTCGAACAGGCCGGGCCGGAACACCTCGATCTTGCTGTAGAAGCTCGGCCAGCCGTGGAGCAGCGGAATGCGCTCGCAGGCGACCTCGACGTCGGTCAGGCAGACGAAGCGATGCTCGATCGGCAGATGGCGGCGCACCGCGTCGCGCAGCACGCGCACGTATTTGGGGAAATAGTCGCCGCCCGACTTGAAGACGCTGGCCACGGTCAGCATGGGCCTCAGCGCCAGTGCTTGGGGACCCAGCCGGAGACGATCTCGTGCGGCTTGGGACGGCCCATCATCAGGCAGACGCTGCCGGCGGGCTCGCTGGCGGCGCCGCCATCGTAGTTGTAGACCGAGATCATGCCCGGCAGCGCCGTATCGAGATGCACGATCGGCACGCCGCGCTTCATCAGCTCGGCCTCGGTGAAGCCCTGGTCGCCGTAGCTGCTGCCCAGCGCGATCAGCCCGTCGAGGCCGACGCGACGCAGGGTGAACCAGACATGGTGGTGCCATTTCTGGATCCACGCGCCGGTCCTGCTGAACGCCTCGAACACCGCGGAGCAGTCGACGGTGAACGACACCACGGAGCTGTTGAAGTGACCGCCCTTGGGATCGCTGGTGCAGCCGAACGTCGACTGCATCGCCTTCAGCGCCAGCTGATCGATGTTGCCGTGGATCACCGTGTCGAGGTCGAAATACAGCACCGGTCCCTTGAACAGCCCCGGCCGGTACAGCTCGATCTTGCTGTAGAAGCCCGGCCAGTTGGCGACCAGCGGGATGCGCTCGCAGGGCACGTCCGCGACATCGGTGAGGCAGACGAAACGATGCGGCAGGGTGAGGTTGCGCTTCACCATGTTGCGCAGCACTTCGACGTAGCGCGTCGAATAAAGCCGTCCTCCGGAACGGTAGACGCAGGCAACGGTCAGGGGCTCGTCGCCCAGGCGGGGCAGATCGGTCTTGCTGGACATTGCCTGACGGGATGGGGACGCGGGCGGACCGCGCGCTTGTAGCGGAAATCGCGCGGCCCTGCCAACCGCCGGCCGCGACCAAGGGTCGCTCAACCCACGCAATATTTCGCCATATTACGTCATCGACAGGCGACCGATCGGACTTCATGTCGTGCGCGTTATCTGTTAGGCGACCGCGATGCGTATCGCCATCTCGACGGATTGCTGGTTCCCCCAACTGAATGGTATCGCCCGGACCCTGGACGCCACGGTGCGCGAGCTGCGCGCCATGGGCCACGAGGTGCTGCTGCTGACGCCGGAGGAGTTCGGCAGCGTGCCGCTGCCGTGGTACCGCGAGGACCCGATCGTCTTCGCCTGGTATCCCAGGCTGGCGCGGCTGATGCGCGAGTTCAAGCCGGAGTTCGTGCATATCGCCACCCAGGGCCTGCTCGGCCTGTGCACGCGAATGTGGTGCTGGCGCCACGGCATGGGTTTCGCCACCGCCTTCCACACCCGTTTCCCTGAGTACGCACGCATCCGCCACGGCATCCCCGAGGGATTGCTCTACGGCTACATGCGCCTGTTCCATGGCCGCCACGCGCCGGTGCTGGTGCCCTCGAAGGCGCTCGCCGACGAGCTCGACCGGCACGGCTTTCGCAACCTGCGCATCTGGCAGCGCGGCGTCGACTCCAACACCTACCATCCGCGGCCCAAGACCTGGACCCAGTATCCGCGGCCGATCCACATGTATGTCGGCCGCATCGCCGACGAGAAGAACATCGAGGCGTTCCTCAAGGCCAAGACCGACGGCACCAAGGTGATCGTCGGCGACGGACCGCAGCTCGCCACGCTGCGCGAGGCCTATCCCGACGCGGTGTTTCTCGGCAACAAGCAGGGCGAGGAACTGGCGCAGTGCTATGCCGAGGCCGATGTCTTCGTCTTTCCCAGCCTGCTCGACACGTTCGGCCTCGTCGTGCTGGAGGCGCTGGCGTCGGGCGTGCCGGTGGCCGCGCTGCCCTCGCCGCATCTCGTCGAGATCTTCGGGCCGCACGAGGTCGTGGTGTTCGACGACGATCTGGCCGCCGCCTGCCGCAAGGCGCTGACGATTCCGCCCGAGCGCTGCCGCGAGGTGGCGCTGAAATTCTCCTGGCGCGCCTGCACCGAGCAGTTCCTGCACATCATCGAGGAAGCGCAGAAGGCGGCGTAGGGCCGGTATGGCTCCAGCCTCACCCTGAGGAGCGCCCGAAGGGCGCGTCTCGAAGGGCGGGCAACAGGCTCGGTGCCTGTAGCCCATGCTTCGAGACGGCCGCTGCGCGGCCTCCTCGGCATGAGGATGGGATGTGCTAACCCGGCAGGCGCAGCGTGGCCTCGCCCATCGCGGCGATGGCGCCGGCGGCGTCGCGCGCCAGCAGGCGCAGGATGACGCGATGACCGTCGGGCAGCGCGTCGACCCTGGCGACGCGGCCGTCGCCGTTCAGCACGGAACCGACCGGAACGGGTCGCGTGAAGCGGCATTCCAAGGCCTCGAGCACGGCGCCGGCGCGCCATTCGAGCGCCAGACGCGACAGGCGTCCCATCACCAGCATGCCGTGGGCGATCTGGTCGGAGAGGCCGATGGCGCGCGCCGCGGCGGCGTCGAGATGCACCGGATTGTCGTCGCCCGATGCCTGCGCATAGCGCGCGATGGCCGCGGCATCGAGCCGGCCGAGCGGCGTCGGCGGCAGCTTCTCGCCCGGGCGCGGCGCGCTCATTTCAGCCGGTCCCAGCTGAAGCCTGGGGCGGCGATCGCGATCTCGCTCTCGGCCCGGCAGACCGCCGCGCCGGTGCCGTCGCTGACCTCGAGCCGGACCAGCGCGAAGGGGCGCGCCTGGTCGGCCGGCGCGGCGCTGACGGTGCAGGTCAACCTGTCGCCGATGGCGAGCGGGCGGTGATAGCGGAAGCGCTGGCCGATATGGATCGGCAGCGAGCCGTCGGCCGGCAGGAAGGCCGCCAGCGCCGCGCGGATGCCGGGATGGACCAGGAAGCGGATCGGGAAGGTCGGCGGGACGGGCGAGGCCGGCAGGCCCAGCGCCTCGGCGAAGGCCTCGACCTCGGCGGCGTCGACGGTCAGCGCGACCGTCGCCAGCGGCTCGTCGAGCGCGCCGCTCATGCCGGGCTCAGCCCACGCGCTTGACGGTCAGCACGGCGTTCAGCCCGCCGAAGGCGAAGGAGTTGGACATCGCCGCGCGGATCGGCATGGCGCGCGCCTCGTTGGGCACGTAGTCGAGATCGCACTTGGGATCGCGCTCGAGCCAGTTCACCGTCGGCGGCGCGACCTGGTGCTGCAGCGCCAGCACCGTCGCCACCATCTCCAGCGCACCGGCGGCGCCCAGCGCGTGGCCGTGCATCGACTTGGTCGACGACACCGCGAGCTTGTCGGCGTGGGCGCCGAACACCAGGCGGATGGCCGCGGTCTCGACCGGGTCGTTGAGCAGGGTGCCGGTACCGTGCGCGTTGACGTAGTCGATGTCCTCGGGTGCGAATCCGCCATCGGCCAACGCGCCGCGCATCGCCGCGGCCGCGCCATTGGCGTCGGGCCGCAGCAGGTCGCCGGCATCGGCCGAGGCGCCCGCGCCCGCCATCTCGGCATAGATCCTGGCGCCGCGCGCACGGGCGATATCCATGCGCTCCAGCACGATGATGGCGGCGCCGTCGCCCAGCGACATGCCGTTGCGGCCGCGCGAGAAGGGGCGGCAGGCGTTCGGGGTCAGCACCTTGAGGGCTTCCCAGGCGTTGACGTTGCCGTAGTTGATATTGGCTTCACTGCCGCCGGTGATCGCGCGATCGACCGCGCCGGAGCGCACCAGCGACAGCGCCACGCCCATGGCATGGTTGGCCGAGGAGCAGGCGCTGCAGATGGCGAAGGACGGCCCGTTGACGCCGAACTCCATCGAGATATGGCTGGCCGCGGCGTTGGGCATGGCCTTGGGGATGGTCGCCGCGTCGATGCGCCGCTTGCCCAGCGCGTAGCGCTGGTAGAACGCGTCGTTGAGCGTGCCGATGCCGCCGATGCCGGTGCCGACGATCACCGCGGTGCGCGGGCCGGCGATCACGTCGGCCACGCCGGCGTCGGCGACGGCCTGGCGCGCGGCCACCAGGGCGAACTGCGAGAAGGCGTCGAGCGCCGCCAGCTTGGCCGGGGCGAAATGGGCGGCGGGATCGAAGCCCTTTACCTGGGCGCCGATCTTGACGTGCAGATCCTCGATTCCCGGCAGGTCGATGGGCCCGATGCCGCAACGGCCGCTGCTGAGGCCGTCCCAGAACGCGGTGACGTCCGGACCCAGCGCCGAGATGCACCCGAGTCCGGTAACGGCGACTTGGCTGGTCAAATGGTCTGTCCCTGGGGCTTGGCGCCGGGTTTCTGGGCGTTGGCTTCGACAAGGCCGCTGACCACGTCGATGACGTCGCCCACGTTGGCGATCTTCTGGATCGACTCGTCCATCGGCACGTAGATGTCGAACTTTTCCTCGATACCGTTGAGAATCATGACCATATCGATCGACTGCAGGCCGAGATCCTCGAGCGTCGCCGTGGCCGTGATTTTCGAGCGGTCGACCATGCCCTCGCGCGCGATCACATCGATGATCTGCTGCGCCAGGGGCGAATTCATGTCGACTGTAGTGCTCATTCCGAGTGTATCCTCACAACCACCCCATACCTAGACTGCCGGCAGGGCCAAGTCTACCCCGACACTTGGCGGTGGAAAACGGCAACGGCGGGGCGGCGTTCCGTCAGGGGGCCAGGGATCGTTCGTAGATGCGGTAGGTCTTGACCTTCACGCCCCCGATCCTTTCGATCATCCGGCGCATCGGGGTGTTCTGCTCGAGGATCCAGCCGAGCTCGACGGTCTGGACCCCGCGCGCCCGGCCGCGCCGGTGGATCTCCTCGATCGCCATCATCGCCAGGCCGGCGCCGAGCGCGCTGCCCTGATACTGGCTGATCACACCCATCAGCGGCACGCGCGAGGTGCGGAAGCGGGGTAGCCAGATGAGATTCTTGGCCAGGCGGAGCCAGCCGAAGGGCCACAATTGCCCGTCGAAGCCCTGGGCGAACAGCTCCATGAGGTTGGGCACGGCGAAGATGAAGGCGACCGGCTTGCCGTCGACCTCGATGACCACCGCGGAATCGTGACGCAGGATCGGCTGCATCTCCGAGGCCGCCGCGTCCATCTCGTCCTGGGTGAACGGCACGAAGCCCCAGTTGCGCTGCCAGGCATCGTTGAACATGCCGAGCACGGTGCGGACTTCCGCCTTCAGCTTGGTCAGGCGGACCGGGCGCATGCTGACCCGCCCGGCCAGCTCGCCGCGCT
>CAYNOF010000381.1:0-5790 GCA_964398335.1 uncultured Rhizobiaceae bacterium | reverse complement strand
GCTCCTGCAGCTGGGCGGCGGCGAGCCGGCCGACATGGTCCTGCGCCCCGCCCGGCGGAAACGGACTCACCCGCCTCAGCGACCGCGACGGCCAGGTATCGGCGCGCGCCGCCGACAGGATCGACGGCGCGCCGAGGACCGCACCCGACGCGGCGATGAACGAACGACGTGACACACCCATGAACGTTTCCTCTTTGTTGAACGCCGATATCAGCCGACACCAGCGTGCAGGCGGTTTCAAGCGCCGCCGTTGCATCGCTCGCATACGCCGACCTTGCCGCAGGGTCGCGCGTCACCCTAGCATTGCCCGAGATGACCCGATCCGTCCGGCCCGCCGCCGCTCTTGTCGCGTGTATCGCCCTTGCGGCGACGCTGGCTCATGGCGCGATGGCGGCACCGACGCCCTCCGGCGACGCGGTGCAACGTGCGGTCGAGCGGGTCTACGGCGCGTCGAGCTATCAGCGCGAGATGCCCGATGTTCGGATGGCACCGCCGCCACCGCGCCGGCCGCCGCCCGACGAGGTGATGGTTCCCGTCGGCGACGGCTTCGTGACCTATCTGCTGGGCGGCGCGCTGCTGATCGTGCTGGTGATGATCGCCATGCGCGTGCTGGGCGGCGGCGGGCGCTGGTCGCGGGCCGGCGACAGCACCGACGCGACGCCCGTGGCGGGCGAGGCGCGCAACCAGCGCGTCGAGGTCATCGCCCGTCTCGACGACGCAGACCAGGCGGCCGCCGATGGCGACTGGGCCAGGGCGATCCACATCCTGCTGCTGACCAGCATCGAGCGGCTGCGTCGCCACACCGGCCAGGGCGTGCCGGTGGCACTCACCGCGCGCGAGCTGATCCACCACATGAAGCTCGCCGAGCAGGCGCGCGGCGATCTTGCTGCCCTGGTCGGCGCCGCCGAGCTCTGCCATTTCGGCGGACGATCGGCCGACCGCGAGCTCTACGAGCGCGTGCGCAGGCACTACGAGCGGCTGTGGCAGATCGCGCCGCAGGAGGCGGCGGCGTGAGCGAGGCGCAGACGCATCCGTTCCGCCGGCGCACCCTGGTGTGGCTGCTGGGCGTCGCGGCGCTCGCCTTCGTCGCCATGGCCTACTTCGCCATCGACGACGATGCGCCGCGCGCCGGCAACGAATCCGCCGGCACGACCAGCGCCTCGCGGTCGGCCGTCGGCTACCGCGCCTTCATCGAGCTGCTGCGCCAGTTCGAGCCGCAGGTGAACTCGCGCATGTCGCGCAGCAACGAACGCGCCGCGCTGCGCCTGCTGCTGGCCCCGGCCGATGCGGCGGAAGTGCGTTACGTGCTCGCCACGCGCACCGGGCCGGCGCTGATCGTGCTGCCCAAATGGCACACCTTGCGCGACGGCCTGTCCGACCGCGTGCGCGCCGCGCTGCCGCTGGCCCCGGAATCGGTGCGCGAGCTGGCGCGCGAAGTGGCCAGCGATATCGAGATCGTGCGGCCCGGCGCAGTCGCCGCCTGGCGCCCATCGGAGATCCGCGGCACGCCCGTACTGGGCAATCCGCAGCTCGTGAGCTCGCGTCTGCTCTGCCCGCTGCTGTCGAGCGCCGAAGGCATCCTGATCGGCCGGCTCTGCACGCGGCCCGACGTGGTCGTGCTCGCCGATCCCGATCTGCTGGCCAATCACGGCCTGTGGCGCGGCGAGAACGCCACCGTCGCCCTGAGCATGGTCGATCGCATCCGCGGCTCGGGCCAGCAGATCCTCGCGCTGGAATCGGATGCCGCCGCGGCCGCGGCGTCGCGCAACATCTGGCGGCTCGCCGTCACGCCGCCCTTCCTCGCCATCACCATCGCCTTTGCGATCGCGGCTGGCGTGGCGCTGTGGATGGCGGCGCTGCGCTTCGGCCCGCCGGCGAAGGACTCCGAAGGTCCTGCCGTGGGCATCTTCACCCTGATCGATGTCGGCGCCGGCCTGCTGCACGCGCGCAGCCATGGCGGGCGCGTGCTGCGCCGCTACGCCGAGCTGCAGGCGCTCGACCTCGGCCGCCGCCTGCACGCGCCGCGCTCGACAAGCAGCCCGGCCGAGATCGGCGCCTGGCTCGACGGCTCGGGCCGCCGCCGCGCCGCCGGCCCGGGCTATGGCGAATTGATGCGCCAGGTCGATCAGGTCGACCATGCGCCGAAGGCCGATCCGGCCGCCGTCGTGTCGACGGCCGGCCGCCTGTTCCGCTGGTGGGAGGATTCCCTGCATGGACGTTGAACCGCTCGTCACCCTGCGCGCCAGGGTGACCGAGGAGATCGGCAAGGTCGTCGTCGGCCAGCGCGAGGCGATCGACCTGATGCTGGTGGCGCTGATGGCCGACGGTCACATCCTGCTGGAAGGCGTACCCGGCGTCGCCAAGACCCTGCTGGCGCGCTGCTTCGCGGCCTGCCTGTCGCTGCAGTTCAGCCGCGTGCAGTTCACGCCCGACCTGATGCCGGGCGACGTGATCGGCGCCAACATCTTCAACTTCCAGACCAACGCCTTCGTGCTCACCCACGGGCCGATCTTCACCCAGCTGCTGCTGGCCGACGAGATCAACCGCACGCCGCCCAAGACGCAGGCCGCGCTGCTCGAGGCGATGCAGGAGCGCGCCGTCACCATCGACGGGCGCAGTCACGGCCTGGGCCCGCCGTTCATGGTGATCGCCACCCAGAACCCGATCGAGCAGCAGGGCACCTATCCGCTGCCCGAGGCGCAGCTCGACCGCTTCCTGTTCAAGCATACGCTCGACTATCCCTCGCGCGAGGACGAGCTGGCCATCGTGGCGCGCCACGGCGCCGGCGCGGCGATGGCCGATCCCAAGAAGCTCGGCGTCACGCCGGTGATCGACACGGCGGGCCTGCAGACCCTGGGCGCGCTGGTCGACAACGTGCGGCTCAACGACGACATCGTCGCCTATGTCGTCGACCTGGTGCGCGCGACGCGCCAGCAGCCGGCGCTGCAGTTCGGCGCCTCGCCGCGCGCCGCCTCGATGCTGGGCTCCTCGGCGCGCGCGCTGGCGGCCTTCGAGGGCCGCGACTTCGTCATCCCCGACGACGTGAAACGCCTGGCGCGGCCGGCGCTGCGCCATCGCCTGGTGTTGTCGCCCAGCGCCGAGATCGAGGGCCAGAACGTCGACGGCGTGCTGACGCAGATCATCGAGCGCCAGGCGGCGCCGCGCTGATGCGCCCGACGTCCCGCGCGCTGCTGATCGTCGCCATCGCGGCGGCGATCGCGCTGCCGTGGGCGTTGATCTTCGAGGCGTGGTGGGAGACGGCGCTGGCGTTGCCGCTGACCGCGCTGCTGGCGCTGGCGCTCGATGCCGCGCTGGCGCCGGCGAGCCGCTTCGTGCGGGTCGAGGCGACGATGCCCGAGCTGCTCTATATCGGTACCGATGGCTCGCTGTCGGTGCGTGTGGCCGCTCCATCGGGCAATGTCGGCGGCGGCCGCTGCGTCGTGCTGCCGGAAATGTCAGGGCCGTTGCGCGATCTGAGCGCCACGAGCGTCAACTGGAGCGCCGGCACCGACGCGACGGTCGACTGGCCGCTGTCGGCGACGCGACGCGGCGAAGGTCGGCTGGAGCGCATCTGGCTGCTGTGGACCGGGCCGCTCGGGCTGATGGCGATCCATCATCACGTCGAGGTCGGCGACGGCGTCGCCGCCGTGCCCGACATCGCCGCGGTCCGCCAGCTGGCGCTGAAATTCGCGCAGCGCGACGCGTTCTTCGGCATGAAGCCGATGCGCCAGCAGGGCGACGGCAGCGAATACCGGGCGCTGCGCGAGTACATGCCGGGCTTCGACCACTGGGCGATGGACTGGAAGACCTCGGCCAAGCACCGCAAGCTGATGTGCAAGGAGTTCTACACCGAGCGCAACCAGCAGGTCGTCTTCGCTTTCGACACCGGCCACCTGATGAGCCAGCCGCTCTCCGGCGTGCCGCGGCTCGACCACGCCATCAACGCCGGCCTGCAGATGGCCTACATGTCGCTGCGCGCCGGCGACCGGGTGGGCGTCTTCGGCTTCGACGCGCGCGTGCGCCACTACGCCGAGCCGGTCGGCAACGTCGCCAACTTCGCCCACATCCAGCGCCAGATGGCGCGGCTGGAGTATCGCGCGGAGGAGAGCAACTACACCCTGGCGCTGATGGACCTGATGGGCCGGCTCAAGCGCCGCAGCCTGATCGTGGTGATGACCGACTTCGTCGATTCGGTCACCGCCGAGCTGATGATCGACAATCTCGGCCGGCTCTCCGCGCGCCATCTCGTGCTCTTCGTCGCGCTGCGCGATCGCGCGCTGGCCGGGCTCGCCGATGCGCGGCCCGACAATTTCCCGACGCTCGCCCGCGCGGTGCTGGCGCAGGACCTGATGGGCGAGCGCGAGATCGTGCTGCAACGCCTGCGGCGCCTGGGCATCCAGTGCCTCGAGACCGAGCCGGCGCGGCTGGGCATCGAGCTGATCAACCGCTACCTCGAGATCAAGCGACGGGAGCTCCTGTGAGATGGCGCTGGAGCTGAGAAGCGCGCAGTTCCGCCGCGAGCGCGAGGCCGCCTGGCGTGAGCTCGAGGAGCTGATCGACCGCGTCGACCGCGACGGCATCGGCTCGCTCGACGGCCGCGCGCTGGCGCGCCTGCCGGTGCTCTACCGCGCCACGCTCTCGGGCCTCTCGGTGGCGCGCGCCACGTCGCTCGACCGCAACCTGCTGGCCTATCTCGAGGCGCTGTGCGCGCGGGCCTATCTCTGCGTCTACGGCGTGCGCGAGGATCCCGGCGCGCTGTTTGCCAATTTCTTCGCCCGCCAGCTGCCGCAGGCGGTGCGCGACAGCTGGCGGCAGATCGCGATCATCTCCGCCGTGGTGTTCGGCAGCGCGCTGGCGGCGTACCTGCTGACCATGGCCGATCCGGCCTATTACCACGCCTTCGTCTCGCCAGCGCTGCAGGCGGGCCGCTCGCCCGAGGCCTCGACCGAGGCGCTGCGCGCCACCCTGCAGGGCGGCGGTGGCGGCGATGCGCTCGCCGCCTTCGCCGCGCGGCTGTTCTCGCACAACGCGCAGATCGGCATGCTGAGCTTCGCCCTGGGCTTCGTCGTCGGCGCGCCGACCCTCGTGCTGATGCTGCACAACGGCACCATGCTGGGCGCCTTCATCGCGCTGTTCCACAGCCACGGCCTGCTGGTCGAGGCCGGCGGCTGGCTGTCGATCCACGGCCCCACCGAGTTCGCCGCCCTGATCCTGAGCGCCGCGGCCGGGCTGCGGCTGGCCGGCGCGGTGATCTTCGCCGGCCGCGAGCCCCGGCTGGTACGGCTGGCGCGCGAGGGCCGCGCCGCGGCGCTGGTGATGATGGGCGCCGTGGTGCTGTTCCTGCTGGCCGGCGTGCTCGAGGGCTTCGGCCGGCAGATGATCGTCGACACCGCCACGCGCTACCTCGTGGGCTGGAGCGTGTTTGCGGTTCTGCTCGGCTATTTCCTGACCGCCGGCCGCGAGGTGCGGCGATGACCGACGCCCTGCTCCTCGATCCGCAGGCGCCCGATCCGCGCCGGCGCGAATTGACCACGCCGGAGGGCGTCCTGGTGCAGGTCCGGCTGGCGAGCATCGGCGAGCGGATCGGCGCGCTGATGATCGACATCGTCGTGCTGATCATCGGCTTCGTCGTGGTGGTGCTGGCGGTCATCCTCGGCGGCGGCCATCTCGGCATCGCCTTCGCCACGCTGATCCTGTTCCTGCTGCGCTGCTTCTACTTCACCCTGTTCGAGCTGGCGTGGAACGGCCGCACGTTGGGCAAGCGGGCCTCGCACCTGCGCGTGGTCAATC
>CAYNOF010000380.1:0-3851 GCA_964398335.1 uncultured Rhizobiaceae bacterium | reverse complement strand
GAACCTGCTGCGCCAGTACTGGCCGCGCGATCCGATGATCGAGCTGATGGACGACGAGGCGGCCGATCGCTGGACGGCGAAATGGATCGCCCAGGGCTGCGACTTCAAGCGCGACATCGTGCCCGTGGTGCGCGACTTCTGTCGCCTGAAGCCCTATTGCGGCCCGCCGGTCGGCTTCCAGGAACTCGACGAGCATGTCGCGCGATATCGCGCCCGCCACGAGGAGCAGACGTCCGGTAACTCTGGAGTGCCTGCTTCACAATCGTTTGACCGCCTGCGTCACACGAACCTCCCCGCATCCTGCGAAATGCCCTACGCTCAGGCGCAGGGAAGCTGACGGCTGTCCGCGTGTTCACGAGGGCAGGCCTGATCGCAGCAGCAAGGGAGAAGCTCGAATGCCCGCCCTCACAGTCAACGGCAAGGTCCATCAGGTGAATGTCGATCCACGTACGCCGCTCCTGTGGGTGCTGCGCGATACGCTGGGCATGACCGGCACCAAGTACGGCTGCGGTGTCGCGCAGTGCGGCGCCTGCACGGTGCATATCGACGGCGTGGCGACGCGCTCCTGCCAGGTACCGCTGAGCCAGGTCATCGGCAACAAGAAGATCACGACAGTCGAAGGCCTCGCCGCCAACGGCGTGCTGCACAAGGTGCAGAAGGCCTGGCTGGCGCAGGATGTGCCGCAATGCGGCTACTGCCAGAGCGGCATGATCATGGCCGCGGTGGCGCTGCTGAAGGACAAGCCCAAGCCGACCGACGCCGACATCGACGCGGCGATGACCAATATCTGTCGCTGCGGCACCTATCAGCAGGTGCGCGCGGCGATCCACGAAGCGGCCAAGGCATGAGGGAGGTCGACATGACGAAGACCACCAATCTCAGCCTCAAGCGCCGCACCGTGATGGCCGGCGCCGCGGCCATCGGCGGCGGCTTCACCTTCGGCTTCAACGTGCCGCAGTTCGGCGCGCATGCCGCCGAGACCGCGCCCGAGCTCAACGCCTGGGTCGTGATCCATCCCGACGACAAGGTGGTGATCCGCATCGCGCGCTCGGAGATGGGCCAGGGCACGCTCACCGGCCTGGCGCAGCTCGTCGCCGAGGAGCTCGACTGCGACTGGTCGAAGGTCACCACCGAGTATCCGACGCCGACGCAGAACCTGGCGCGCCAGCGCGTGTGGAAGAACTTCTCCACCGGCGGCAGCCGCGGCGTGCGCGAGTCCAACGAGTATGTCCGCCAGGGCGGTGCCGCGGCGCGCGACATGCTGGTGCGCGCGGCGGCGGCACAGTGGAAGGTCAAGCCCGAGGCGTGCAGCGTCGACAAGGGCGTGATCACCCACAAGGGCAGCACCCGCAAGCTGACTTATGGCCAGGTCGCGGTCGAGGCGGCCAAGCTCGATCCGCCGAAGGAGGTCAAGCTCAAGGACCCCAAGGACTGGAAGATCGCCGGCAAGCCGCTGAAGCGGCTCGACACCCTGGACAAGCTGACCGGCAAGCAGGTCTACGGCATCGATCTGCGCCTGCCCAACATGCTGACGGCGACGATCAAGGACGCGCCGGTGTTCGGCGCCAAGGTCAAGAGCTTCGACGCCGACAAGGTCAAGGGCATGCCCGGCGTGAAGGCCGTCGTGCCGGTCGGCGACTCGGGCGTCGCGGTGATCGCCGAGACCTACTGGACCGCGCGCAACGCCATCATCGCGCTGCCGGTGGTCTGGGAAGACACGCCGAACTCGAAGGTCTCGAGCGAGACCATCGCGGCGACCTTGAAGGAAGGCCTCGACGCGGCCGAGGCCTTCGTCGGCAACAAGGCGGGTGATGCGAAGGGCGCGATCGCCGGCGCGGCCAAGAAGGTCGAGGCGGTCTACTCGGTGCCCTACCTGCACCACGCCACCATGGAGCCGATGAACGCCACCGCGCTCTACACCGCGGACAAGTGCGAGGTGTGGTGCGGCACGCAGAACGGCGAGGCGGCGCTCGCGGCGGCGTCGGAGGCTTCGGGCCTGCCGGCGGCGAAGTGCGAGGTCTACAAGATGCTGCTGGGCGGCGGCTTCGGCCGGCGCGGCCGCACCGACTACGTGCGCCAGGCGGTGCTGATCGCCAAGCAGATGCCGGGCGTGCCGATCAAGCTGATCTGGTCGCGCGAAGAGGACATGACGCACTGCCAGTACCATCCGATCACCATGTGCAAGATGGTCGGCGGCCTGGACGACAAGGGCAACCTGGTCGGTCTGCATGTGCGCATCTCCGGCCAGTCGATCCTGAGCTCGGTGCTGCCGCAGAACCTGGTCAATGGCATGGACCCGGCGCAGTTCCAGGGCTTCGCGCACTCGGGTGTCGAGGCGGCCTACGGCTACACCGTGCCGAACCTGCTGATCGATCACGCGATGCGCAACCCGCACGTGCCACCGGGCTTCTGGCGCGGCGTGAACACCAACCAGAACGCGGTCTACATGGAATCCTTCATGGACGAGCTGGCGCACGCCGCCGGCCAGGATCCGCTGGAGTTCCGCCGCAAGATGCTGAAGCCGAAATGGCTCGCGGTGCTCAACGCCGCGGCGGCCAAGGCCGGCTACGGCAAGCCGCTGCCCAAGGGCCACTATCACGGCATCGCGCAGATCATGGGCTACGGCAGCTACGTCGCCGGCGTGGCCGAGGTGTCGGTGAGCGACGATGGCACCTTGAAGATCCACAAGATCACGGCGGCGACCGACAGCGGCCACGTCGTCAACCCGGCGCAGATCGAGCGCCAGGTCGCGGGCTCGTTCGTCTTCGGCCTGTCGGCGGCGCTCTACGGCGAGATCACCATCAAGGATGGCGCCGTCGAGCAGACCAACTTCGACAGCTACAACGTGATGCGCATGGACGAGATGCCCAGGGTCGAGACGGTGCTGGTGCCGTCGGGCGGGTTCTGGGGCGGCGTCGGCGAGCCGACCATCGCCGTGGCTGCGCCGGCAGTGCTCAACGCCATCTTCGCCGCGACCGGCAAGCGCATCCGCTCGCTGCCGCTGATGCATCACGACCTGAAGAAGGCGTAGGTGTCGGCGGCGCGTGTCATCGGGGTGATCCTGCTCGCGACGTCGGGCGGCGTGGCGCACGCCGCCTCGCCCGACGGACCGGCCGGCGCGATGTCGTGCTCCGGCTGCCACGCGACGAGCAAGAGCGTCGACACGGCCGTGCCGCGCCTGAACGGCCGGCCGGCGGCGGCGATCGCCGCGGCGATGCGCGACTTCCAGAAAGGCGAGCGGTCGCCGACGGTGATGGGCCGCATCGCCAAGGGCTACAGCGACGCCGAGATCGACGCGCTGGCAGCCTGGTTCGCCGCGCAGAAGGAGTGACGATGTCGACCCGTCGCACCTTCCTCGTCACCTCCGCTGCCGCACTCGCGGCGCCGCACATCGCCTCGGCGCAGGCAGCGGCCGGCCGCGTCGTGGTGATCGGCGGCGGCTTCGCCGGCGCCACCTGCGCACGCACGCTGAAAGCCATCGAGCCGAAGCTCTCGGTGAGTCTGGTCGAGCCCGATCGAGTCTTCACGGCGTGCCCGTTCAGCAACGCCGTGATCGCCGGGCTGCGCGACATCAAGCAGCAGCAATTCACCCACGACGGCGTCGAGAAGGCGGGCGTGACCCTCGCGCGCGACACCGCGCGGGTGGTCGACGGCGATCGCAAGGAAGTGCTGCTCGAGGGCGGCGCGCGCCTGCCGTTCGACCGGCTGGTGCTGGCGCCGGGCATCGATATCAACTGGAGCGGCCTGCCGGGCTACACCGAGGCGGCTTCCGAGAAGATGCCGCATGCCTGGAAGGCCGGCGCGCAGACCCTGCTGCTGCGCCGGCAGCTCGAGGCGATGGAAGACGGCGG
>CAYNOF010000379.1:0-6026 GCA_964398335.1 uncultured Rhizobiaceae bacterium | reverse complement strand
CGTGCGGTAAGCGTAGGCACGGGCCGGGCCGGCGGCGGTGTTGACGGAAAATTCGCCGACGCGCTCCACCAGCTTCTCGCTCCGCTGGCGCCAGGCGATCAGGTCGGCGACCGACACGCGCTGGAGCTTGTGGCGCTCGGCGAAATTCGCGACATCCGGACCGCGCATCACCGAGCCATCGTCATTCACCAGCTCGGCCAGGACGCCGACCGGCTCGAGTTGTGCGGCGCGGCAGAGATCGACCGCGGCCTCGGTGTGGCCGGAGCGCATGAGGACGCCCCCGTCCTGGGCGATGAGCGGGAAGATATGGCCGGGACGGACGAATTCGGCCGCGCCCGAGTTCGGATTAGCGAGCGCGCGGACGGTGTTGCAGCGTTCCTCGGCGCTGATGCCGGTGGTTAGGCCGTGCCGGAAATCAACCGAGACGGTGAAGGCGGTGCCGAGCGGGGCCTCGTTCTCGGCGACCATGGGGGGCAACTGGAGGCGATGCGCAGTGGCGCGCGGCATTGGCGCGCAGACGATGCCGGTGGTGTGGCGGACGATGAAGCCGAGCTTCTCCGGCGTCGCGTGGACGGCGGCGAGGATCAGGTCGCCCTCGTTCTCGCGGTCGTCATCGTCGGTGACGACGACGATCTCGCCGGACCGGAACGCGGCAATGGCGGCCGCAACGCGCTCGAGGTCGGTCATCGTGGAGCCCTAGCCGATCTGCCCGCGATGGCGGAGGTACTGGTCGGCGAGCACGATGGCCAGCATCGCCTCGCCGATCGGCACCGCACGGATGCCGACGCAGGGATCGTGGCGGCCTTTGGTCGAGACGTCGACCTCGGCGCCGGACTGGTTCACCGTGCGGCGCGGGTTGAGGATGGACGACGTCGGCTTGACCGCGAAACGGACGACGATCGGCTGGCCGGTCGAGATGCCGCCGAGAATGCCGCCGGCGTGATTGGACAGGAACACGGGGTTGCCGTCGTTGCCCATGCGCATCTCGTCGGCATTGTCCTCGCCGTAGAGGGCAGCGGCTGCGAAGCCCTCGCCGATCTCGACACCCTTGACGGCGTTGATCGACATCATCGCCGAGGCGATCTCCTGGTCGAGCTTGGCGTAGATCGGCGCGCCCCAGCCGGGTGGCACGCCCTCGGCCACGACCTCAATGACCGCACCGACGGAGGAGCCGCGCTTGCGCACGTCGTCGAGATATCCCTCCCAGACCTGCGCCGCCTGACGGTCGGGACACCAGAAGGGATTGTCGCCGACGGCGTCCCAATCCCACTTCGAGCGGTCGATCTTCTGCTGGCCCATCTGCACGACGGCACCGCGGATGGTGACCCTCTCGCCGAGGATCTTGCGCGCGATGGCGCCGGCGGCGACACGCACCGCGGTCTCGCGCGCCGACTGCCGGCCGCCGCCGCGGTAGTCGCGCACGCCATACTTTTGCAGATAGGTGTAGTCGGCGTGGGCCGGCCGGAACTGGTCCTTGATCGCGCCGTAGTCCTTCGAGCGCTGGTCGACATTCTCGATCAGGAGCGAGATCGGCGTGCCCGTGGTAACGCCCTCGAATACGCCCGACAGGATCTTCACCGCGTCGGGTTCCTGGCGCTGGGTCACGAAGCGCGAGGTGCCGGGGCGGCGCTTGTCGAGATAGGCCTGGATGTCGGCTTCGCTCAGCGCGATGCGCGGCGGCGCGCCGTCGACGACACAGCCGATCGCCGGGCCGTGGCTTTCGCCCCAGCTCGTGAACCGGAAGAGATGGCCAAAGGTGTTGCCAGCCACACTCAGTCCTTGAAGTCGGCGAGCAGCTCGCCGAGCTGCGGCGCCGATGACGTCTTGATCATGCCGACGACGTGGTAGCCGGAATCGACGTGCATCACCTCGCCGGTGACAGCGCTGCCGAGATCCGACAGCAGGAACAGGCCGGCGCCGCCGACCTCTTCCGTCGTGACGTTGCGCTTGAGCGGCGAGTTCAGCTCGTTCCACTTCAGGATATAGCGGAAATCGCCGATGCCCGAGGCGGCGAGCGTCTTGATCGGGCCGGCCGAGATCGCGTTGACCCGGATGCCGAGGTCGCCCACGTCGGCGGCGAGGTAGCGCACGCTGGCCTCGAGCGCGGCCTTGGCGACGCCCATGACGTTGTAGTGCGGCATCACGCGCTCGGCGCCGTAGTAGGTGAGGGTGAGCAGGCTGCCGCCGTTCTTCATCCGCGGCACGGCGCGCTGCGCCACCGCGGTGAAGGAGTAGCAGCTGATGTTCATCGTCATCGCGAAATTGTCGGACGTCGTGTCGAGGTAGCGGCCCCTGAGCTCGTCCTTGTTGGAGAAGCCGATGCAGTGGACGAGGAAGTCGAGCTCGCCGCCCCAGCGCTTGTCGATCTCCGCGAACACCGCGTCGATGCTGGCAGGGTCGGTGACGTCGCAGGGCACCGTGAAGTTGCAGCCGATCGACGCCGCCAGCGGCTCGACCCGGCGCTTCAGCGCATCGCCCTGGTAGGTGAAGGCGAGCTCGGCGCCGTGGTCGTGGACCATCTTGGCAATGCCCCAGGCGATCGAGCGATCATTGGCGACGCCCATGATCAGGCCCTTCTTGCCGGCCATGAGCTGCGTCGGGGCGGTCATACAGGAACCTCTGGAATCGTTTCGTATCAGGTCGTTGGTGTCGTCGATTGCGACGATTTTTCAACAGTTTGTGTGAGCTTGTAGCGGGCGGCCCCGGGTGCCGCAAGAGGATCGGTCCCTCAACAGGGACAATCGGCCGCTGGTTTCCTGACACGCTGGGCGGCCATATTCCGCGCCATGAGCGAGCCCAGCAACGATCCGTGGCAGAGCTTTGGCGCGTGGTTCGCCGAGGCCGAGAAGAGCGAACCCAACGATCCCAACGCGTTGGCATTGGCGACAGTGGGGCCTGACGGCATGCCGTCGCTGCGCATGGTGCTGCTGAAGGGCTGGGACCGCGACGGCTTCGTCTTCTATACGAACTATGAGAGCCGCAAGGGCGAGCAACTGCTGGGCCATCCCAAGGCGGCACTGCTGTTCCACTGGAAGTCGTTGCGCCGCCAGGTGCGCATCGAGGGGCCGGTCAGCAAGACGACGCCGGAGGAGGCCGACGCCTATTTCGCCACGCGCCAGCGCGGCAGCCAGATCGGCGCCTGGGCCTCGGCCCAGTCGCGGCCGCTGGAGAGCCGCTTCGCGCTGGAGAAGAAGGTCGCGGAGTACGGCGCGAAGCATCTGATCGGCACCGTGCCGCGGCCGCCGCACTGGTCGGGCTTCCGCGTTGCGCCGCTGATGTTCGAGTTCTGGCGCGACATGCCCTTTCGCCTGCATGATCGCACGGTCTTCAAACGCTCGGACATCACCGCATCGACATGGCAGACCGAGAAGCTCTATCCCTGAGCCGATCAATGGCCAGCGATCAGCGCGCGCGCCTAGTCCGCGCCGCTACCTACGCATCGACGGCGGTGGCGCTGACCCTGCTCGCGGCCAAGTTTGTCGCCTGGATGCTGACGGGCTCGGTCAGCCTGCTGTCGTCGCTGATCGACTCGGCGCTTGATCTGCTGGCCTCGGCGATCACCTGGTTTGCCGTACGTCATGCCTCCGATCCGGCCGACCAGGAGCATCGTTTCGGCCACGGCAAGGCCGAGGCCCTGTCCGCTCTGGCCCAGGCGGGCTTCATTCTCGCATCGACCATCGCGCTGATCTTCGCCGCCGGCGAGCGGCTGATGCTGCCGCATGTCCTGGTCCGTGAGGAGGTCGGCGTCGCGGTCAGTCTGTTCTCGATCGTCGTGACGGCCGCCCTGGCGCTTTTCCAGCGCTTCGTCGTGCGGCGCACCGGATCGGTGGCGATCACCGCCGATGCGCTGCATTACCGTTCCGACCTGCTGATCAACCTCGCCGTCGCCGCCGCACTGCTTGTCACCATGCGCTTCGGCATCGTGTGGATCGATTCGGCGATGGCCATCGCCATCGCGCTTTATCTGCTGTTTGGCGTGCGCGAGATCCTCAAGCAGTCGCTCGACATCCTGATGGACCACGAGCTGCCGCAGGCCGACCGCCTGCGGATCGAGGCGATCGTGCGGGCTCATCCGGCGGCGCGGCACCTGCACGGGCTGCGCACGCGCACCTCGGGGCTGACACGCTTCATCGAGCTGCATGTCGCCTTCGATCCCGATCTTTCGCTCGCCGTGGCGCATCGCTACGGCGACGAGATCGAGGCCGGAATCAAGGCGGCCTTCCGCGACGCCGAAGTGCTCCTGCACCACGACCCCTTCGGGGTCGAGGCGCCCCAGCGCGACCCGCTTTGAGGGTCAGGCGACGAACTGGCGGAAGAGGTGGCGCAGGTCCGACTTCTCCTGCGGCGTGATCTCGCCGTCGAGCACGCGCGCTTCCCAGGATCGCAGTTCCTTCTTCACATGGCTGGGCGTGCGCGGGCTGAGCAGCAGCATGAAGAACTGCTCGTAGGGCGACAGGTCGCGCTCGCGGTCGCGCTTCATGCCCATCGGGCCGGAGCCCGTGGCTGATGTCGCTGCCGTGGCCGACTTGGCGAAGCCGGCATCGCCGAAGACGGAGGCTGGCTGCACGATCTGCGTCTTGGCGAGCAGATCGGGACGCAGGACCTCTTCCCAGGAGAATCCCGCCTCGCGAACCATGGTCGTGGCCAGCTTTGCGGCCGCCATGACCTCTCCGGCGTGGTCACTGCCAAGGATCTCGAGGATCTTGGCGAGAGTCGCCTTGTTGAACTGGGTCATTGGGGACCCTTTCCCTAGCCGGTTCCGGGGGGCGGAGGGCCGGCATTGATGTTGAGATACAAAGGACTGCGCCAATTCTCTTGGCTTGTGCACAAGATATTGATTATCCCCAATGAAAGCAAGCAGACCGTGCTTATCCACAGCGCGCTGGAACAATCGTTCTCCGGTGGGCGGCCGTGATATGCGAAACATCCGCCCCCATGTCCGCTTCCGTCCCCACAGCCGATCCCGGCTTTCGGCCCTATCTGGCCGGCCTTGCCTCCTGGTTCATTGGCCAGGGCATCGCCATGGTGATGGTGCAGTGGATCATCGCCGATGTGCTGCACCGGCCGGCCGACGATCTCGGCCTGGCCCAGATGTGCTCGATGGGCCCGTCGCTGCTGTTCATGCTGTGGGGCGGTGCGGTCGCCGATCGCGGTGACCCGCGGCGCCAGCTCATGATCTGCCACTTGCTGGCGACGCTGCCGCCGATCGGGCTGGCGGTACTGGCGTGGCGCGGCGAACTGAGCTTCGCGGCGATGATCGCCTACGGCGTCGCCACCGGCACGATCGCGGCCTTCGCGATTCCGGCGCGCGATGGACTGTTGCCGCGCGTGACGCTGTTGCCGATGCCGCGCGCGGTGCCGATCGCCACCGGCATGCAGTTCCTCTGCCAGCTCATCGGCATCGCCGCCGCGATGTCGGCCGACCGGACCGGCGCGGTGCCGCTGCTGGCAGCCATGGCGCTGATCATGCTCGGCGGCGTCGTCGCGGTCTCGCGTCTGCGGCCGCATCCGATCGCGCATGCGGCGGCGGCGGTCGATGGTCACGGCCTGATCGACGGCGTGCGCGTCGTCGCGCATGAGCGGCGCATCTGGCCGGTGATCGTCCTGCTCTTTGCGGTGGGGCTGTTCTATGTCGCGCCGTTCGTCGTCGTGCTGCCGATCGCGGTGCGCGATGTCTACGGCGGCGGCTCGGCCAAGCTGGCGCTGGTCAACCTGATGTTCTGGATGGGCACGATCACGGCGAGCTTCGCCATGGCGCGGTTCGGCACCGGGCTGGTGCATCGCGGCCGGGCCGTCGTGCTGGCGCTCAGCATGGGCTTCATCGTGCTGTCGCTGCTGTCGACGCTGCCGTCGTTTCCGCTGCTGCTGGCGCTGATCTTCGTCTGGGGCACCGGTGCCGGCGTGACCATGACGCAGGGCCGCACCATCGTGCAGATGGCGGCGCCGCCCAGCCATCTCGGCCCCGTCCTGGCGCTGGTCAACCTGATGTTCTGGATGGGCACGATCACGGCGAGCTTCGCCATGGC
>CAYNOF010000378.1:0-1543 GCA_964398335.1 uncultured Rhizobiaceae bacterium | reverse complement strand
AAAATACTGGAAGATGCGTTCGCGGGCGACGCAGGAATTGGCGTAGTCGCCGGGCGGCGGCGTCGGCGGCACGTCCTCGGTTGCGCCGCCGTGCAGGACATCCACGAAGGGGTAAACGCAGCCGGTCGAGAAGGCGACGATGCGCGAGGCCTTGAACACCTCCGCGACCATCGCCGGCACCTGCACGTTCATCGCCCAGGTCAGCGGCACGTCGCCGGTGGCGCCGAACTTGCGCCCCGCCATGAAGACGACGTTGGGCGACTTCGGCAGCGCTTCGAGCGCCGCACGGTCGAGCAGGTCGGCCTGCACCGTCTCGACGCCGGCCTCGTGCAGCGCCTCGCGCACGCCCTTCTCGCTGAACCGCGCCACGCCCAGGACGCGCCGATCGGGCGCCGCGCGCCAGGCCATGCGCGCGAGCGTCGGCCCCATCTTGCCGGCGACACCCAGCACGAGGATGTCGCCCGGCGCCTTCGCCAGATCGGCCACCAGCGCCGGCGACGGCGTGGTCATGACATCTTCCATGGCTTCGACCGTGTCGAAGCGCCTCGGCAAGTTGCTCATGCGGCGGCCTTCAGTCTGTCGCGCGGCGCCGGCGCCATCGGGCGCAATCCGGTGAAGTCGAGATCGGCGCCGACGGCGAAGCCCGGGCAGCTCAGCGAGCCGAGCATGATGGTGCCCCCCTTGGCGCGCAGCCGGGCCGGCCTGCCCGGCAGCTTCTCGTAAAGCTGCGGATGCGCGGCGACGAACGCGTTCTGCTCGGCCTCGGGCGCGCTCGACATGCCGTCGATGAAGTGATGCGCGTTGCGCTCGACATGCGTCATGCCGAGCAGCGAGACCAGCGCGAGGTCCTGCTGCACGCTGATGCCGGGCTGGGTCGTCAGGTCCTCGGCCGACATGAAGTGGCCCGGTCCGAGCTTCGCCACGCGCGCGGCGTTGAGGATCGACTTGTAGAAGCCCTTGCAGTTCTTGCTCGACACGCCGGCGTAGCCCAGCTCCAGCGCCCGCGGGAAGGACGAGAGCTCGCCGTCGGACTCGTCGATGATCACCGGCCGGTACTTCGCCAGCGCGGCGACCGGCCGGCTGAGCGCGTTCTGGCGCTTGATTGGCTGCTCGATGAACAGCGTGCGACGGACCATGCCTGCCAGCGCCGGCGTCTCCTCGACCTTGCGCCACAGCTCGACGATGCCCTCGACGTCGTCGTACTGCTCGTTGCCGTCGAAGGTGACCCGGTAGTCGCCCGCGCCCTTGTCGAGCACGGATGCGATGCGGGTGAGCCGATCGAGATCGGCCGCGACGTTGCCGCCGACCTTGAGCTTGTAATAGCGACCGCCGTAGTAGGCGACGACCTCCTCCAACGTCTCCGGCAGGCCGTCGTCGACGCGCTCCGCGGCCGGACGGTCGGCGGCGGTGAGCGGATCGACCAGGCCGACCGTATGGCGCAGCGCGATGCTCTGCGCCGGCTTCAGGCCTGCGAGGAAGCGCGCGAGATGGTCGGATTCGATGTCGGGCGTGAGATCGGTGGGGCCGATGCGCGGCACATTGG
>CAYNOF010000377.1:0-3816 GCA_964398335.1 uncultured Rhizobiaceae bacterium | reverse complement strand
CGATCACGCCCTGCGTCGGCGGCGAGAGCGGCCGCATCGTCGGATCGCCGACGCGGATGCACCAGCCGCCGGCCGCGACGATCGCCTGCATGGCCGGCCCGTAGTCGTGGATGTCGCTGTTGCGGTAGCTATGCAGGTGCTCGTCATGCGGCGAGTAGCCGCCTTCGCGCGAATGCACGCAGACGAACCAGGCGTCTTCGGGCACGCCCATCTTCGCAAGAGTCGCGCGTCCGGCCTTTCGTTGCGCCTGCGGCAGGGTCAGCAGGGGGCTGCGCGTGCCCCAGTGCCGATACGTGGTGTAGCAGGTCGCGGTGTCGTCGATCGCCACCGCATAGGCGATCAGGAACCGGTCGAGAAAGGGATACTGAGACAGTGGCCGCAGCAACCGCACGAGACCCGGGCTGCGGACCACGACGTAGTGCTGCCGCCACAGCTCGAGCAGGCAGGCATTGGCGATCTTGTCCGGGTCGGTCAGCAGGACGGAGATTTCCCACCGGCCCTCGAGGCGCTTGTCCTTGGCGTAGCAATCGGGCTCCAGCGCCAGGTGGCCGATCCGTTCGGGGTGCGTCAGGCGGATGAATCGGATGCGCAGCAGCCAGGCCAGGCGGGCCAGGACGTTGTAGGCGATCCGCCTGTAGTAGATTTTCGGCACCCTAGTTCTCGGTGACGTGGGCAGGGTAGAACTGGTCAGGACACGTAGACCGGAGAACGGGTTCAAGTCCACAGATGAGCGCGCCGTTGATCGGATATGCCGGCCTCACCCATCTCGGTTTGTGCTCCGCCATCGGGGCGGCGACCAGGGGCCACGACGTCGTGGCCTTCTCGGAGGATCGTGCGCTGGTCGCGCAGATCGAAGCCGGCCGGCTGCCCGTCGTCGAGCCGGGACTCGACGCCGCCTTCGCCCGGCACCGTGCCCGGCTCTCCTTCAGCGCCGATGCGCGCGCGCTGGCGGCCTGCGATGTCGTCTACGTCGCCCTCGATGTGCCGACCGACGAGTCGGGGCGCAGCGACCTGACGGCGATCAACGCATCGCTGGCGCGGATCATGCCCGAACTCGGGCCGCGCGCGATCCTGGTCGTGCTGAGCCAGGTGCCGCCCGGCTTCACGCGCCAGGTCGCCTTCGACCCGCAGCGGCTGTACTACCAGGTCGAGACGCTGGTCTTCGGCCGCGCGCTGGAGCGGGCGACGCAGCCCGAGCGCTTCATCGTGGGATGCGCGAATCCGGCGGCGCCTCTGCCGCCTTCGTATCGCGGCTTTCTCGAAAGCTTCGGCTGCCCGATCCTGCCGATGCGCTACGAAAGCGCCGAGCTCGCCAAGATCGCCATCAACTGCTTCCTGGTCGCCAGCGTCTCGACGACCAACACGCTGGCCGAGCTCAGCGAGCGGATCTCGGCCGACTGGTCGGAGATCGCGCCGGCGCTGCGCCTCGACGCCCGCATCGGGCCGTCGGCCTACCTCACGCCCGGCCTGGGAATCGCCGGCGGCAATCTGGAGCGCGACCTCGCCACCGTGATCCGGCTGGGCGAGCGCGAAGGCAGCGCGACCGGGGTGATCGGCGCCTATGTCGACAGCAGCCGCCACATGAAGGACTGGGCCTACCGTGCCCTCAAGCGCGTCGTGCTCGACGCGGTGCAGCGGCCGCGGCTCGGCGTGCTGGGCCTCGCCTACAAGCAGGACACGCACTCGACGAAGAACAGCGCGTCGATCGGGCTCATCGGCCGGCTGCGCGACGCCGAGGTGAGGGTCCACGATCCGGTCGTTCCCGCCACCGCGGCGGCGGGAACGACGGGCGTCGATATGGCGGAAGCCGTCGCCGATGGCGCCGATGCCGTGCTGCTGATGACGCCCTGGGCAATCTATCGCGCGCTCGATCCGGCGGCGCTGGCGCGGCGCATGCGCGGCCGCGTGGTGATCGATCCCTATCGCCTGCTCGATGCCGAGAAGGTTGCGGCCGCCGGCCTGGCGCTTTATTCGATCGGCCGACCGCCGATCCTGCCGGGAAGGGACTGACCATTCTTACGCATACGCGTTCGCCCGCAGCCTCGCCGTCCAGGACCGTGGTGATCGGCGCCGCCGGCTTCGTCGGCCGCGCCGTATCGGACACCCTCGCCGCGACGGGCGCCAACGTCCTGCGGCTGTCGCGCGCCGAAGTCGATCTCGACGCCGACTCGGCGACCGCCCGGCTGGTCGACAGCCTGAAGTCCGGGGACTGTGTCGTGATCGCCGCGGTGAAGGTGCCGTGCCGGACATCCGACATGGTGGTGCACAACCTCGCCATGATGGCGCGCATCGCCAATGCGCTGAAGGCGCGACCGGTCGACCACGTGGTCTATGTCAGCTCCGACGCGGTCTATGCCGACAGCACCGGGCCGCTGGCCGAAGCCTCGTTCAAAGGCCCGGAAAACCTCTACGGCATCATGCAGCTCACGCGCGAGATCATGCTGCGCGATGCGGTGCCGGCGTCGTCGCTGACCTTCGTGCGGCCGACCATGATCTACGGCGCCGCCGACCCGCATGGCGGCTACGGCCCCAACCAGTACTTCCGCCTCGCGCGCGCGAACAAGGACATCGTCCTGTTCGGCGAAGGCGAGGAACGGCGCGACCACGTCTTCATCGGGGATGTCGCGGAGATCATCGCGCGCATCGTGCGGCAGCGATCGATCGGCGCCATCAACGTCGCATCCGGCGCGGTGCATTCCTTCCGCGCCATCGCCGAGCAGGTCGCCGCGCTGCACGACAACAGGATCCGCGTCACCGGCACCAAGCGCAACGGGCCGATGCCGCACGGCGGCTATCGTCCGTTCGACATCGGTGCGATCGGCGCGGCGTTTCCCGATCTGCGGATGACCCAGTTGCCGCAGGGTGTCGAACGCCTGCATCGCGATCTCGACGGATAGACATGCCGAAGCTCGACCTGCTCGGCAGGCTGCCCAGGACCCGGCGCAACATCACGGCACGCGCGACGGCGAAATCGCCCGAGCTGGTTGCGCGCGCGATGCAGTTCGGGTTCGACTATTTCGACGGCTCGCGCGACTACGGCTATGGCGGTTACCGCTACGACGGGCGCTGGGTGCCGGTGGCGCAGGACATCGTGGCGCATTACGGGTTGCGGGCAGGGCAGCGGGTGCTCGATGTCGGCTGCGCCAAGGGTTTCCTGGTGAAGGACCTGATGGGCGTCTGTCCCGGCCTCGACGTCACGGGCCTCGACATCTCGCATTACGCGCTGACCCATGCCGAGCCCGAGGTGCAGGGCCGGCTGGTGCAGGGCTCGTGCGATCTGCTGCCCTTCGCCGATGCCAGCTTCGACCTCGTCATCGGCCTCGATGTCATCCACAATCTCGACCGCGCGGGCGTCGTGCGTTCGCTGAAGGAGTTCGAGAGGGTGGGCCGGGGCCACAGCTATATCAGGGTCGACAGCTACCACACGCCCGAGCAGCGGGCGGTCTTCGTCGACTGGGTGCTGACGGCGCGGTTCCACGATTACCCCGCGGGCTGGGAGGCGGTCTTCGCCGAATCGGGCTTTCGCGGCGATTGGACATGGACGGTCATCGCCGCCTAGAAGGGCGACGCAGATCGGCAGGAGGATGCAGCGTTGAGCAAGAAATGGGTCATCCTGGGCGGCGGCGGCTCCTTCGGCATCCACACCGCCTTCTGGCTGCTGGACAATGCCGACCCCAAGAAGGTCATCGGCGTGGGCCGCAATCCGCTGCGCCCCGGCGCCTTCTCGCTGGGGATCGAGGAGCGCAAGGGCTTCGAATACCACGCCCGCCACGTCACGCATGAGCTCGACCTGCTGCTCGAACTGCTCGACAAGGA
>CAYNOF010000376.1:0-8483 GCA_964398335.1 uncultured Rhizobiaceae bacterium | reverse complement strand
GGATCGTCCTCGCTCATGGGATGTCACATAGTATTACCTTCCCCGATCAGCCGATGCTCTCGTTCTCTATGGTCGAGCAGGCTTTCGCAGCCCACACGGCGCTCCTCGTCCGCCACCAGCGCGCCCAACGGCTTCCTGGCGCAGTCGACGCCTGCGGCTTGCCGAGCCTCAGGATCGCCTGCTGCACCAGGTTTCTATGGTTCGCGATCCTCGGCTCGACATTGACCTCCAGCGCCTGGACGAAGCATTCGTGGCGGTGGGCAAGGAGGGTGGTGTAGTCGGTCATGCCGACGAGGGTACGCGCGAAGGCGCCGGCCCCCTAGTTCCGCCCCTACGAATGTCGTTGTCTGCAAGGAGAGGCCGTGGCGCGTAGACGCAAGGAGCAGGACGATGCGCCGGCGGTGCTGCCGCAGGGCCCCGATCCTCATCTGCACGCCGAGCGTCTGCTGGCCTGGTACGACCGCCATCGCCGCGTGCTGCCCTGGCGCGCGCCGGCAGGCTCGCGTGCCGACCCGTATCATGTGTGGCTGAGCGAGATCATGCTGCAGCAGACCACGGTGCAGACCGTGGGCCGCTACTTCCTCGCCTTCGTCGAGCGCTGGCCCACGGTGCGCGACCTCGCTGCCGCACCGCTCGACGACGTCCTGCACCTCTGGCAGGGGCTGGGTTACTACGCCCGCGCCCGCAACCTGCATGCCTGTGCCCGCGCCGTGGTGGAACGGCACGGTGGCGTCTTTCCCGACGAGGAAGAAACGCTGCGCGCGCTGCCCGGCATCGGCGCCTACACCTCGGCGGCGATTGCCGCCATCGCCTTCGACCGTCCCGCCAGCGCCGTCGACGGCAACGTCGATCGCGTGGTGACGCGCCTGCACGCGCTCGACCAGCCGATCCCGGAGGTCAAGCCCGAGATCCGCGCGCTGGCCGCGCGTCTCGTGCCGCAGCTTCGCGCCGGCGACTACGCCCAGGCGATGATGGACCTCGGCGCCACGGTGTGCATCCCGGGCGATCCGCGCTGCGTGATCTGCCCGCTGATGGCGCTGTGCGAGGCGCGCCGGCTGGGCATTGCCGTCGAGCTGCCGCGCAAGAAGGTGAAGGCGACGCGGCCGGTGCGCCGCGGCATCGCCTTCTTCCTGCTGCGCAAGGACGGCGCGATCCTGCTGCGCAAGCGCGCGCCGCGCGGCCTGCTGGGCGGCATGATGGAGGTGCCATCGAGCGACTGGCGCGAGGGCAAGCTCGATCGCGTCGCGGCACTGCAGCAGGCGCCGCTCGAGACGCGCTGGCGGGCGCTGCCCGGAATCGTGCGCCACGTCTTCACCCATTTCGAGCTCGAGCTGTCGCTGGTCACCGCGCGCCTGCCGACCGAGCGCGCCGCGGCGGCGCTCGAGGGCGGGCAATGGTGCGCCGTCGACCGCCTGGGCGAGATGGCGCTGCCGACGGTGATGAAAAAGGTGCTGCGCCACGCGATCATGGCGACGTCAGTGAAGGCGGATAGCAAGACGTAGGCGAAGAGCCGGCCGGACGCCGGCGGTCCCAAAGGGAGGCGAGTGATGGCGGCGAAGCGCAAGCGGCACACCACGGCGAATCCGGAATGGCGCCGCCGCTTCAAGCGGTCGCTGGTCATCGGCGGGATTGCGCTGGCCGTGATGCTGGTCATCGGCATCCTCGGCTACCACTACATCGGCGATCAGGAATGGAGCCTGGCGCTGCTCAACGCCTCGATGATCCTGAGCGGCATGGGGCCGATCGGCGACATCACCAGGGTCGATGCGCGCGTCTTCGCCTCGGTCTACGCGCTGTTCAGCGGCCTGGTGTTCGTCGGCGTCTGCGGCATCCTTTCGGCGCCCTGGGTGCATCTGTTCCTGCACAATTTCCACGCCGATCTCGACGACGAGACCTGAAACTGAGGCAGCGCAAAGGGTGCCGCGGTTTTACCCGCGACACCCTCACCCCCCATACCCGCTCTCCCAAGTTGAGGAGTGGCGTTTCCTAGAAGACCTTTTCCTTCACCCAGCGCGACGTGCTCGACACGTCCTTGCCGACACCTTCGACGGTGCCGCAGGCGGCGATCGGCGCGAGAATCACGAGGGCGAGGAACAAACGCTTCAGCACACGCATGGTTTTCTCCATGTCGTTGACGGGGGACTTCACTGCAAACGCGCGCGCATCTGCTGGCGCAAATGATCGATGGGCAGGCGCCGGCCGTCGAAATCGCCGTGCCAGAAGGTCCAGCCGTTGCACGAGGGCGCGCCCTGCACCGCCGCACCGACCTGGTGGATCGAGCCGCGCACGTCGCCGAAGGCCCCGCTCGTGGCCAGGGTGCCGTCGGCTTTCACCCGCGCCTGGATGCGGCCCGAGGGATCGGCCAGCATCGTGCCGGGCGTGAGCAGGCCGGTCTCGACCAGCGCGCCGAAGGGGATGCGCGGCTCGTTGCGCTTGGCCGGCTTCATGGCCACGTCGTCGGCCGACAGCGGCTCGATCGCGGCGATGCGCTTGCGCGCCACCTCGGCATAGGTCGCATCGCGCTCCAGGCCGATGAAGCGGCGGTTCAGCCGCTTGGCCACCGCGCCCGTGGTGCCGCTGCCGAAGAAGGGATCGAGCACGATGTCGCCGGGGTTGGTCGCGGCCATCATGCAGCGGAACAGCAGCGCCTCGGGCTTCTGCGTCGGATGCGCCTTGCGCCCGTTGACGTCCTTGATGCGTTCGGCGCCGGTGCACAGCGGCAACGTCCAGTCGGAGCGCATCTGGATGCCCTCGTTGAGCTCCTTCATCGCCTCGTAGTTGAACGTGTAGTTCTTGCGCCGCTTGTCGCGCGCCGCCCAGATCAGGGTCTCATGCGCGTTGGTGAAGCGCTTGCCCCTGAAGTTCGGCATCGGGTTGGTCTTGCGCCAGACGATGTCGTTGAGCAGCCAGAAGCCGATGTCCTGCAGCGCCGTGCCGATACGGAAGATGTTGTGGTAGCTGCCGATCACCCACAGCGTGCCCTCGGGCTTCAGCACCCGGCGCGCCTCGCGCAGCCACTCGGTGGTGAAGGTGTCGTAGGCGCCGAAGTCGGCGAAACGGTCCCACTCGTCATCGACGGCGTCGACCCGGCTGTTGTCCGGCCGGTGCAGTTCGCCACCCAGTTGAAGGTTGTAGGGGGGGTCGGCGAACACCATGTCCACCGACCCCTCCGGAAGGTCCTTCATCAGGGTGACGCAATCACCGACTAAAATACGGTCGGTGACCGTACGCTCGCGTCGCATGAAGAATGTCCCGTACCAATATGATAAGGCTGTAGAAAAGCCTGTTGAAAACGAACGGATCATGCCTTTTCGCAGGATTCTCGTCAATAGGAAGAATCATTGGAATCAAAGATTTATGGCAGAATCTTAAAGTAAGCCACATCTGGGGATAAATCGGAATCCAGCCCACCACCCCTTGGGCGCGGCAGCGTACGGGACGGAGATAGAAGGGGGCCTAGAGCAGCCGATTGAACGGCGAGAAGCTCATGCGGTGGTGCGGCGTGGCGCCCAGTCGCCCGATCGCCTCGAGATGGATCTCGGTGCTGTAGCCGGCATTGTGGTCCCAGCCGTAGCCGGGATAGCGCTGGCCCAGGAGCGCCATGATGCGATCGCGCGTGACCTTGGCGACGATCGAGGCGGCGGCGATCGAGTAGACCTTCGAATCGCCCTGGACCACCGCAAGCCCCGGGCAGGGCAGATGCCGGGGCAGGCGATCGCCGTCGACCAGCGCGAAGGTCGGCGCGGCGTCGAGCGCGCGCACCGCGCGCACCATCGCCTGGAAGTTGGCCTGCAGCACGTTGATGCGGTCGATCATGCGCGCCGAGGCGGCGCCGACGCCGATGGTGATCGCCTCGCTGTCGCGCAACGCCCTGTAGGCGCGCTCGCGCTCCCCCGCCGTGAGCTGCTTGGAGTCGTTGAGCATCGACAGCAGGCGGCGCTTGACGCGCGTGCGGTCGATGATGACGGCGGCGGCGACGACGGGCCCCGCAAGCGGACCGCGGCCGGCTTCGTCGATGCCGACCACCAATCCCTCATACTGCGATTCGAGTCGAAAACTCGGCATGCGCCCCGTCGCGAACGATGCGCTAGAATCGCAAACGATGGATCAAAAGCAAATCGCCACGGTGGTTGATATCCTGTGGAAGGATGAGGGGGCGGTGAGCCAGCTCGCCGCGCTTCGTTCGCTGCAGTTGCCCGATGCGTGGATCGGCGCAGGTTTCGTGCGCAATCGCGTGTGGGACACCTTGATCGGGCGCAGCACGCGCAGCGAGCAGGACGACGTCGACGTGGTCTACTACGACGAGGCCGATCCCGATGGCGCGCAGGAGAACGCGATCGAGGCGCGTCTGGCCGCGCTGGTGCCCGGTGTGATCTGGCAGGCGCGCAACCAGCGGCGCATGCATCGCTGGCGCGACAAGGGCGACCGGCCCTATCGCGACACCGAGGACGCGCTGCGCTACTGGCTGGAGACGCCGACCGCCGTCGCCGCCCGCCTGACGGACGATCGGCGCATCGAGATGCTGGCGCCCTACGGGCTCGACGATCTATTGAACCTCACCTGCAGGCCGACGCCCGCCGGCCTGCGCCGCGCCGACGACTATCGCCAGCGTCTGGCGAGCAAGGGCTGGCGCGAGCGCTGGCCGGAAGCGCGTTTCCTGGAGCCCTGATCCCTTGTCCCTGCGTAGCGTGCGGCCGCCGATCTGGCTGCTGATGATGGCGACCGTCGCCTCGCAGCTGGCGCTGACCATCTACCTGCCGGCGCTGCCCGGCATCGCCGCGTATTTCGGCGTGCCCTACGGCACGGCGCAGCTGACCTTGTCGATCTACCTGCTGGCCTTTGCTTTCGCGCAGCTCGCGGTCGGGCCGCTGTCGGATCGCATCGGCCGCCGCCCGGTGCTGCTGGGCGCGCTGGCGATCTTCGTCGCCGCCTCGGTCGCCTGCGCGCTGTCGGTCTCGGTCGAGATGCTGATCGGTGCGCGCATGGTGCAGGCCTGCGGCGCCTGCGGCGGCGTGGTGCTGGGCCGCGCCATCGTGCGCGACAGCCGCAGCGCGCAGGAGGCGCCGCGCGCGATGGGCTACATGGCCTCGGGCATGGCGCTGGGGCCGGCGCTGGCGCCATTGCTGGGCGGCCAGGTGCTGGTGCTGTTCGACTGGCGCGCCACCTTCTGGCTCACCGCGATCGTCGGCGCGATGGTGCTGATACTGACGATCCTGATCCTCGGCGAGACCGCGCCGAGGCACAAGACCGCCTCGAGCTGGCTGCGCGGCCTGCTCGAGGGCTTCGCCGTCGTCGTCCGCTCGCGCCGCTTCGTCGGCCTGATGATCGCCTCGACCTCGGCGTCGGCCGCCTTCAACATCTTCTTCTCCGGCGGGCCGATCCTGCTGATCAACGTGATGGGCATGTCGGCGACGCTGTTCGGCTGGTTCACGCTCGCCTGGGCCGGCAATTTCGTGATCGGCAGCCTGCTGCAGACCCGCCTGCACGTCTTCATCAAGAGCATCAACCTGATCGCGGTGGGCCAGCTGGTGCTGGTCACGGGTGCGCTGGGCATGGTGATCACCGCGCTCGCGGGCTATGTCGCGCCGCTGGCGCTGATCATCCCGCTGATCCTGATGGGCCTGGGCAACGGGCTCAACATGCCCAATGCCATGGCCAACGCGCTGTCCTCGGTGCCGGGCAACCATGTCGGCGCGGCCTCGGCGCTGATGGGCTTCGTGCAGATGCTGACCGCGGCGGCGCTCACCGTGCTGATGGGCTACGTGCCGCACGAGACGCAGTTCAACATCGGGCTGGGCATCGCGCTGGTCGGACTGGGCGGCCTTGCAGGATGGGCGATGCTGGTGCGCCGCTGAAGCCGCCGTCGTTCCGAGCGCCGCGAACCTCGCGGTATACACAGGTGCGCTAACGGCCGCCCAGCCATTGCGGCCACAGCCCGGCGGCGGCGTCGCGCGCTTCGCGTTGGACCGTGACGTAGCTCTTCGCCAGCGACGGATCGCGGCCCTTGGCGAAGGCCCAGGCGGTGAAGACATAGGCCCAGCCGCCGCGCAGCATCGCCTCGGCGAGGTCGCGGCCATCGACCTCGATGCGCCCGACGATGCGGCAATAATGGTCATGCTCGATCGGGATCACGCGCACGCGGTCACCGCCGGCGGCGAGCAGGCGATCGAGGGCGTCGCGCGAGCGCATGCCGGGCTGCATCTCCTCCTTCGACATGCGGCTGCGCAGCTCCGGCGCATCGACGCCGAACAGGCGCACCTCGCCGTAGCGCTGACCGCCGATCATCAGCACGATGGTGTCGCCGTCGACGGCGTAGCCCTCGCCGTCGATCGCCTGCGGCAGCGACGCGTGCGCCGGTACGCAGGGCGCGCGCTTGCCGGCGGCGAGCGCCGGCCCCGTCGCCGCGAGGATGGCGCAGGCGAACAGGACATGGGCTTTCACGAGAGGGGTACTCCGACGCAATCTTGTTGATGGTGATACGCGTGCTGTCCCGCGTGTATCCCCGCGCCGTCTTGTCTCTGTCATCGAGTTGCTGTAGCTTCCGCGCCGTCGACGGAACCCCGGCGAGAGGAGGCGTTTGATGTCGATCAGCACGATCATCGATACGCCCGCTGTAGGGCTCGGAGCTGGGCACCTTCATTAGCTGAAGTCGCCCCGGGCGCCGCCAGACCGGCCGCCCCCGTCCAAATCCACCCCATTCGTCCATTGCCTGGCGCTGTCGCGCGCGTCGATCCGATTCGACTCGCGCGTCCGGGTCGCCGGTACGAATCCGAAGGGCCGGTCCCGTCCGAAGGGGTTCGGCGTCGACACATGAAAGACCGCAAGACAAAGAGCGGGAGCGCCGCGTTCCTGCATACCGTGGGCTTCGTCGCCCGGCGCTGGCGCCGCCAGCCCGGCCTCGCCGCGCTGATCGCGGCGGGCGTGCTGGCGATGGCCGCGATCGAGCTCATCCTGCCGACCCTGGCGGGCCGGCTGATCGACGTCCTGACCGGCACGATCGGCGATCGCGACGCCGCGCTGCGCCAGGGCCTGTGGCTGCTGGCCGGCATCGTCGGCGGCGGCGCGCTGGTCGTGGCGCTGCGCCAGGGCGTGTTCATGGTGGTGATCGCCTTCACGCTGCGCATGATGTCCGACGTCGCGCGCGAGGCCTTCGCACGCGTGCAGCGCCTGTCGACGGAGTGGCATGCCAACGCCTTCGCCGGCTCGACGGTGCGCAAGATCAGCCGCGGCATGTGGGCTTTCGACATCCTCAACGACACCGTGCTGGTGGCGCTGTGGCCGGCCTGCATCGTGCTGCTGGGCGCGTCGGCGATCTTCGCCGTGCAATGGCCGCTGATGGGCGTGGCGGTGGCGCTGGGCAGCGGCCTGTACATCGCCGTCACGGTGTGGCTGGCGCTGCGCTACGTCACGCCCGCCGCGCGGCTATCGAACGAGTGGGACAGCCGCTTCGGCGGCGCGCTGGCCGATTCGGTGACCAGCAACGCCGTGGTCAAGGCGTTCGGCGCCGAGGTGCGCGAGGAGGCGCGCCTGGTGCGCGTCATCGATCGCTGGCGCAGCCGCACGCGCGTGATGTGGCTGCGCGCCACCAATGCCGGCACGACGCAGAACGTGATCCTGGTCGGGCTGCGCCTGGTGGTGATCGGCATGGGCCTGCTGCTGTGGTGGCAGGGCCGCGCCAGCGCCGGCGACGTGGTGTTCGTGCTGACCACCTACGGCGTGATCCACGGCTACCTGCGCGACATCGGCTACCACATCGACAATTTCCGGCGCTCGATCAACGACCTCGACGAGCTGGTGGCGCTGCACGACCAGCCGGTCGATGTCGAGGACGCGCCGGGTGCGCGCGACATCCTGATCCCCCGGGGCGAGATCGTCTTCGACGACGTCGCCTTCGGCTATCGCGCGCAGGGCCGCCAGGTCTATGCCGGCCTGTCGGTGCGCATCCCGGCCGGCCAGCGCGTCGGCCTGGTGGGCGCATCGGGTTCGGGCAAGACGACGTTCGTGAAGCTTGTGCAGCGCCTGCACGACGTCGATGGCGGGCGCGTCCTGATCGACGGCCAGGACATATCCGAGGTGACGCAGGACAGTCTGCGCCGTCAGGTCGCGATCGTGCAGCAGGAGCCGACTCTGTTCCACCGCTCGCTGGCGGAGAACATCGCCTACGGCAAGCCCGAATCCTCGCGCGAGAAGATCCGCGCGGCGGCCCGCATGGCGCACGCCGACGCCTTCATCATGCGCCAGCCCAAGGGCTACGGCACCCTGGTGGGCGAGCGCGGCGTGAAGCTGTCGGGCGGCGAGCGCCAGCGCGTGGCCTTGGCGCGCGCGTTCCTGGCCGACACGCCGATCCTGATCCTCGACGAGGCGACGTCGAGCCTCGACAGCGAGTCCGAGGCGCTGATCCAGGACGCGATGGAGCGGCTGATGCACGGCCGCACCACGCTGGTGATCGCGCACCGCCTGTCGACGGTGCGCACGCTCGATCG
>CAYNOF010000375.1:0-1092 GCA_964398335.1 uncultured Rhizobiaceae bacterium | reverse complement strand
CGCGTCGAAGTACGCCGGCTCGATGGCGAGGATCGCATCGTAGCCCGACAGCGCCCGCGCGAGGTCGCCCTGGCGATGCTGCGCCACCGCCTCGCGCAGCATCGCCGCCAGTTGCTCGTCGTCCACGGCGCGCTCAGGGATTGCGCTTCGGCGCCGTGTCGAGCAGCTCCTTCAGCGCTTTGGCATAGAACTTCGCCATCCCCGTCGTGCCATGGCCGCGCGTGGCCTCGCTGGCCGGGATCAGCAGCAGCCTGCCGCCCCGCACATGCTTGAGCGCGCTCTCCATCAGCCCGGTCTCGGGCGGGTTGCGCTCGTCGTCGGCGGCGTTGATCGCCAGCAGCGCCGCCGTGATGCGCTCCAGGCCGGGCGAGGCATCGTAGTCGCCCGACGATTCCCACTGGTAGAGATAGTCGTTGGCGTCGGCCCTGGTCGGCTCGGCCAGCCGCGCATCGAGGAACTTGTCGGCCGCGGCCCGCGTCGGCGCCGCCTTCTGGTAGGCGAGCGTGCCGCCCGACGTGGCGATGGCGAAGAACACCGCGGCGGTGCGGAACGCCTGCGGCTGGACCTCGTAGTTGCCGTCCTGCCAGGCGGGGTCCTTGCGGATCGCATCGACGATCAGGCGCCGCATCATCCAGTTGCGGCTCGACATCGCCGTCGGCTGCGCCGCCATCGGCGCCAGCGCGTCCATGAAGTCGGGATATTTCACGCCCCACAGCCAGGTGTGCATGCCGCCCATCGAGTTGCCGATCACCAGCCTGAGGTGCTTCACGCCGAGGCCCTCGGTGACCAGCCGATGCTGCGCCACGACCATGTCGTCGTAATTGTAGCGCGGGAACTTCGCGCGCAGCCCGTCGGAGGGCTTCGACGAACGGCCATGGCCGAGGCCGTCGGGGATGATGATGAAGTACTTGCCGGCATCGAGCGGCTGGCCGGCGCCGAACAGCTCGCCGGCGAAGGCCGGGCTCAGCATGCTCGCCGCCGAGCCCGACGTGCCGTGCAGCACCAGCACCGGCTGGCCGGAGGGATCGCCCACCGTGGTGTAATGCAGCTTCAGCGCGGGCATCACCTCGCCGCCGTGGAATTTGAAATCCC
>CAYNOF010000374.1:0-11462 GCA_964398335.1 uncultured Rhizobiaceae bacterium | reverse complement strand
CGTTCAAGGTCGGCCTCGACCTGGTCGATGAGCCGACCACGGCCGACATGATGCGCGCGCAGTCGACCCAGCTTGCCGTGCCGGTGCTCGGCCTGCCCTCGATCGCCGTGCCGACCGGCGTGGCCAACGGCCTGCCGGTGGGCGTGCAGCTGATCGCCGGCCGCTATCGCGAGGATCTCTGCCTGGACGCCGCCGCGGCGATCGAGTCACGCGCCGGCGTGCGCACGCCGATCGACCCGTTCTTCTCCTGATCGGCCTCGCTGCTCGGCGCGCCGCCGGCGCCGCCATAGACCCGGGCGGTGAGATCGAGGTGGCGATGCAGCAAGGTCGCCGCCCATTCGCGGTCGCCGGCCTCGATGGCGTCGAGGATCGCCAGGTGCTCGCGCGAGGACTGCGCGACGCGCTCCGGCGCCAGGCGCGGGAAGGTGCTGATCTCGCCGAAGCGCCGCAGGGCGTTCTGCCGACGCACCGCCTCGTGCAGGTAGCGGTTGCCCGACCACTGCGCGAGCGTCTCGTGGAAGGCGCGGTTGGTCTCGATCCACATCCGTACGTCGACGGGCCTGCCGCTGGGCAGCAGCGCCTGGTGCGCCTCGCGCAGGCGGCGCAGCTCGTCGAGATTGGCGGAGAAGGTCGGCTCGCGCAGCCCCGCGCATTCGACGATCAGGCGGAAGCGGTAGCTCTCGCCCACGGACTCGCGCGAATCCAGGGCTTCGGCGAAACGCCAGCCATGGCCGCGCTGGCGGCGCACCAGCCCGTCGTCGGCCAGCTTCATCAGCACGCGCCTGAGCGTGCCGCGCGAGACGCCGTAGCGGGGCATCAGCTCGGCTTCCGACACGTCGGGCGGAATACGCCCGCGCGCACGGTCGGCGAGCAGCGCGGCACCGAGCTCGTCGAACGGCGAGCGCGGCAGGCGCGACGAGGCGGGCTTCGAGCCATTGAGCTTGCGCGCCAGCACGAAGCCGCGGCCGGGGCTCAGCCGCACATAACCGAGGCCCTCCAGCACGCCCAGGGCGGCGCGCACCGGCGTGCGCGAGACGCCGAAGGCGCGCGCCAGCACCAGCTCGCGCACCGGCGCGCCCGGCGGCAGTGATTCCTGCTCGATATGCGCGAGGATCTGCCGCGCCAGCTCGTTCTGCAGCGGTGTCGCACCGACGGCGTTGCCCGGGGCCTTGGCCAATACCAGCTCCTCCCTGACCGGCCGCAGTATCGCATACCAGCGGCGGCAAAGCGAAACAGTGCTTTTCATCGCTACAAAAATATGCGTGAGTCGCGGACCATCGGCGGGACGGACCAGCCGGTTGGGGTTTGAGGACAATGGCGCTCGGTTACTACGACCGCGGACGCACCACGATCTGGGCGAGCCGGATGGATCCGCGCTTCTCGTGGTGCGCCTACGTGCCGAAGGACTTCGAGATCGCGCAGGCGCGGCACTACCGCCTGCTGGTGGCGGTGCACGGCACGGCGCGCCTGATGACGCTCTACCGCGAGGCCTTCGCCGATTTCGCCGAGCGTCATCGCTTCATCGTGCTGGCACCGCTCTTCCCCGGCGGCATCACTTCGCCCAACGACCTGTCGAGCTACAAGAAGCTGCGCGCGGGCACGCTGCACTACGATGCCATCCTGCTGTCGATGGTCGACGAGATCGCCGGCAAGTACGGCATCGATACGCGCCGCTTCGCGCTGTTCGGCTTCTCCGGCGGCGGGCATTTCACCCATCGCTTCTTCTATCTCCACCCCGAGCGGCTGTCGGCGGTGTCGATCGGCGCGCCCGGTGTGGTGACCCTGCTCGATCGCGAGCGTGATTTCTGGGTCGGCGTGCGCAATTTCGAGTCGGTGTTCGGCAAGGCGCTCGACATCGGGGCGATGCGCGGCGTGCCGGTGCACATGGTGGTGGGCGGCGACGACACCGAGACCTGGGAGATCACCATCAAGCCCGGCGGTTCCTGGTGGATGGACGGCGCCGACCTGGCCGATGGCGATCGTCAGAACCGCATGCGCATCTTGAAGGCGAGCTTCGAGGCGGCCGGCATCAAGGTGCGCCATGACGTCGTGCCCGGCGCCGCGCATCGCCTCGAGCCGATGATCCCCGCCGTCACCGACTTCCTCTCCAGCGTTTTGGGAGCCACGCCATGAAGAGACTGATCCTCGTCGCCCTGGCCGCTGCGGCGCTGGCCTCGCCGGCTTTGGCGCAGAAGAGCGGCGGCACGCTGACCATCGCGCTGAACTCCGACATCCGCAGCGTCGAGCCGGGCATCAACCGCGACGCCAACACCGACACGGTGATCCAGATCCTGTTCGAAGGCCTGGTGGCGCACCGCGCCGATCTCAGCGTCGGGCCGGCGCTGGCGCAGTCCTGGACGGTCTCCGACGACGGCAAGACCTACACCTTCAAGCTGCGCGAGGGCGCGCGCTTCCACAACGGCGCGCCGGTGACCTCGGCCGAGGTGAAATGGACCTGGGACCGGCTGATGGCGCAGGCGGGCTGGAACTGCAGGCGCTCCTTCGACGGCAGCTCCGGCCTGAAGGTGGTGAGCGTCGAGACGCCCGATCCGCTGACCGTCGTCTACAAGCTCGAGGCGCCGCAGGCGATCTTCCTCAAGCAGCTCGCCAACGTGCAGTGCCACGTGCTGGTGGCGCATCCCGCCAGCGTCGGCGCCGACGGCAAGTGGACGACGCCGATCGGCTCGGGCGTCTACAAGCTCAAGGAGTGGAAGCGCGGCGACACCATCACCCTGGAGCGCCACGCCGACTACAAGCCCTCGACCGAGAAGCAGGACGGCTACGCGGGCGCGCGTGTCGCCTATGCCGACACCGTGGTCTTCCGCGTGATTCCCGACGCCAATGCCGCCGAGGCGGCGCTGCTCACCGGCGCGGTCGACATCCTGCCGGGCGTCGACACCACGCGGATCGACGATCTGAAGAAGCGCGGCGTGACGGTGCTGACATCGCCCGGCCTGAGCTGGGGTCCCCTGCTGATCCAGACACGGGACGCGCTCATGTCCAACGTCAAGATCCGGCAGGCCATGGCGCATGCCATCGACCTCGACCAGATCGCCGAGGCGCGCACCAATGGGCTGGTGAAGGGCAATCCCTCGGTCGTCAGCGAGTCCAGCGTCTACTTCGACAAGCGCTTCCTGGAGTGGCCGAAATACGATCCGGCGCGCGCCCAGGCGCTCCTGAAGGAAGCCGGCTACAAGGGCGAGGTCATCAGGATCCAGACCAACAAGCGCTACACCGGCATGTACGAGCGCTCGGTGATCGTGCAGGCGATGCTGACCGCCGCCGGCTTCAAGGTCGAGCTGGAGACGCTCGACTGGGCGACGCAGCTCGACAACTACCTCAAGGGCAATTTCCAGGCGCAGTCCTTCGGCTACTCGGCGCGCCTAGATCCCGGCCTGATGTACGCCGCCCTGATCGCCGACAAGTCGAAGTCCAAATGGGCCCAGTGGGACGACCCCAAGGCGATCGAGCTGCTGGCCGAGAGCCTGCGCACCGGCGACGAGGCGCGGCGCAAGGAGATCTTCCTCGAGCTGCACAGGATGATGGCCGAGCAGGTGCCGATCATCGGCTTCTACTACGACCCCAACGTCGATGCGACGCGCGCCAATGTGCGCGGCTACAGGAGCTGGGCCGCCGACCGTCCGATCCCGTGGGGCGTGTGGAAGGAGTAGCGCCTCAATCCTTCAGGATCGTCGCCTCGAGCGGCTGGCGGCCGCGGATCATGTCCGCGGCCTTCTCCGCGATCATCAGCACCGAGGCGTTGAGGTTGGCCGAAGGCATGGTCGGCATGATCGAGGCGTCGACCACGCGCAGTCCCTCGACGCCGCGCACGCGGAGCTGATCGTCGAGAACGGCGGTCGGATCGCTCTCCGGGCCCATGCGGCAGGTGCCCATCAGGTGGAACGTGGTGGTGCCGCGCTGCTTGGCGGCTTCCATCAGCTCGTCGTCGGATTGCACCTTGGCGCCGGGGAAGACCTCGTGGTCGTAGTAGGGCGCGAGTGCTTTCGATGACAGCAGCCGGCGCGCCAGCTTCATGCCGGCCAGCAGCACGCGGCGATCGCTTTCGGCCGCGAGGTAGTTGGGCTGGATCACCGGCGCCTCGAACGGATCGCCGGAGCGCACGCGGATGTAGCCGGTGCTGTCGGGCCGCTGCTGCCAGGAGGCGATGGTCATGCCCGGCTCGTCGTCGAGCTTGGACTGCACGCCCTCCTTGTAGCTCGCCGGCGTGAAGGTGAGCTGCAGGTCGTGATTGTCGACGCGCTCGTCGGACTTCCAGAACACGTAGACCAGGGTCGGATTGAGCGAGAGGATCCCCTTGCGCGTGAAGGCATATTTCAGCACCTCGCCCACCAGGTTGAGTCCATGCGATCGCTCGTTGATCGTCGTCGCGTTCTTCACGCGCGCGACGAAGCGCGGCGCATAGTGGTCGCGCAGGTTTTCGCCGACACCAGCGAGGTCGTGCTTCACTGCGATGCCCAGCGATTGCAGCAGCGCCGACGGGCCGACGCCCGAAACCTGCAGCAGCTGCGGCGAGTTCACCGTGCCGCCGCACAGGATCACCTCCTTGCGCGCATGCACCTCCGTCGGCGTGCCGCCGCGGCCGCCCTTGCTGTAGCGCACGCCCACGGCGCGCTTGCTCTCGAAGATGATCTCCGTGGCGTGCGCGTGCGTGCGCACGGCGAGGTTGGGCCGCTTCATCGCCGGGTGCAGGAAGGCGCGCGCCGAGCTGAAGCGCCGGCCGTTGCGCACCAGGCGCTGGACGTAGCTGACGCCGGCCTGGGTGGTGCCGTTGTAGTCGGGGTTGCGCGGGATGCCCATCTGCACGGCGCCTTCGATGAAGGCCTCGCAGAGCGGGTCGCGCCACTCCAGATCGGTGATGTCGAGAGCGCCGTCGCGGCCGCGGAACGTCGCGTCGGATTCGCCGATGCGCCGCTCGGTGCGCCGGAAGTAGGGCAGCACGTCGGCATAGCCCCAGCCGCGGTTGCCGCGCTGTGCCCAGCCGTCGAAATCCATGCGCTGGCCGCGATTGTAGATGTGGCCGTTGATCGAGCCCGAGCCGCCGATCGTCTTGCCGCGCGGCGCCGCGATGCGGCGTCCGCCGGTCCACTCGCTGGCCTCCGAGGTGTAGAGCCAGTTCACCTTGGGATTGACCAGGGTGTACATGAAGCCGGCCGGGATATGGATCATCGGGTGCCAGTCGCTCGGCCCCGCCTCGAGCACGCAGACCGTGGATTTCTCGTCCTCGCTCAGCCGGCTGGCCAGTACGCTGCCCGCCGAGCCGGCGCCGACGATCACATAATCGAAGCTGTCCATAGGCGCGGCATCCTCCCGATGCCCACGCTTAGCGCTCCGTCGGGCTGGCGTCCATCGCTTCAGGTGCCGCAGAAAGTCCGCAGCACGCGTTCGTCCTCGAGCGGCGGCTCGGCATAGGCGGCGAATTCCGGCCGCTCCTCGAATGGCCGCGACAGCACCATCAGCAGCTCCTCGAAAGGCTGGAAATCGCCTTTGCTGATCGCCGCCGACAGCGCCGCCTCGACCCGGTGGTTGCGTGGGATATAGGCGGGGTTGACCGCCTTCATCGCCTCGCGTCGCGTGCCCGGATCGCCGCTCAGCCGCTGCCGCCAGCGCACCGCCCAGGCATCGTAGGCCGCAGGATCGAGGAACTGGTCGCGCACCGGGCCGTCCGCTTCAGGATCGGCGGCGGCATCGCAGAGCTTGCGGAAGGTCAGGGTGAAATCGGCGCTGTTGGCGGCCATGGCGTTGAGCAGGTCCTGCGCCAGCGTCTCGTCCCCGGGCTGCGCGTCGCTCAGGCCGAGCTTGCGGCGCAGGCCGGCGAACCATGCATCGGCGAACAGGCCGGAGAATTTCTGCAGCGACTCGTTGGCCTGCGCCAGCGCCTGATCGTCGTCGTCGGAGAACAGCGGCAGCAGGGTCTCGGCGAAGCGCGCCAGGTTCCAGACGGCGATGCGTCCCTGGTTGGCGTAGGCGTAGCGGCCGCCCTGGTCGATCGAGCTGAACACCGTGTTGGGATGATAGGTGTCCATGAAGGCGCAGGGGCCGTAGTCGATGGTCTCGCCCGATATCGAGGTGTTGTCCGTGTTCATCACGCCGTGGATGAAACCGACGTGCATCCAGCGCGCCACCAGCATCGCCTGGCGCGCCAGCACCGCCTCGAACAACGCGCGATAGTCGCCGGCGGGGACCTCCGCGTAATGCCGCGCGATGACGTGGTCGGCGAGCAGGCGCAGTGCGTCGACATCCTGGCGTGCGGCGAAATACTGGAAGGTGCCGACCCGGATGTGGCTCGAGGCGACGCGGGTCAGCACGGCGCCGGGCAGCGCGGTCTCGCGCAGCACGTCCTCGCCGGTGAGCACGGCCGCCAGCGAGCGCGTCGTCGGGATGCCCAGCGCATACATGGCTTCGCTGACGATGTACTCGCGCAGGACCGGTCCCAGCGCCGCGCGGCCATCGCCGCGGCGCGAGAAGGGCGTCGGGCCCGAGCCCTTGAGCTGGATGTCGCGGCGCACGCCCCTGGTGTCGACGATCTCGCCCAGCAGGATGGCGCGGCCGTCGCCGAGCTGCGGCACGAAGTTGCCGAACTGGTGCCCGGCATAGGCGAGCGCGATCGGTTCGGAGCCCTCGGCGATGCGATTGCCGGCCAGCATCCCGACCGCGTCCTGCGTGGCGAGATGCCGTGGATCGAGGCCGAGCTCGCGTGCGAGCGCTTCGTTGAGCTTGATCAGCCGCGGCCTGGCGACCGGCGTCGGCGGCAGGCGCGCGTAGAAGCGCTCCGGCAGCCGCGCGTAGCTGTTGTCGAAGGGCCAGCGGATCGTGTCGAAAACAGGGACGCCGGTATCGTTCGCCATCGTTTCGCCTGTCGGGCCAAGCCTTGCGTTCCCAACCTATCACCAATGATTCCCCGCCGGCAGCGGTTCCCTCTAGAGTGCGGCCCGGGAGGATCAGGCCATGCGCTTCAGTTTCACCAGCGAGCAGGAGGAATTCCGCTCGATCCTGCGCCGCTTCATGGAGGGCAAGTCGCCCACCAAGGAAGTCCGTCGCCTGATGGACACCGAGACCGGGTGGGAACGCGACGCCTGGAAGAAGACCAACCAGGAGATCGGCCTGACCGCCGTCGCCATTCCCGAGGCCTATGGTGGCCAGGGCTTCGGCTGCAGCGAGCTCTGCATCGTGCTCGAGGAAGCCGGCCGCACCGTGCTGTGCGCGCCGCTTTTCGCCTCGACCTTCGCCGCCTACGCGATCCTCGATGCCGGCGACGAGGCGCAGAAGAAGGCGCTGCTGCCGGGCATTGCCTCGGGCGAGACCGTCGCCACGGTCGCCTTCAGCGAGGAGCACGGCAACTGGGATGCCGCCGGCGTGCGCATGACCGCGACGCCATCGGGCAGCGGCTACAAGCTCGACGGCACCAAGAGCTTCGTGATCGATGGCCACACCGCCGACCTCATCGTCGTCCTGGCGCGCACGCCGGGCAGCACGGGCGAGCAGGGGCTGTCGCTGTTCACCGTGCGTGGCGACGCGCCCGGCCTGCAGCGCCGGCTGCTGAAGACCATGGATGCGACGCGCAAGCTGGCAAAGCTGACCTTCAAGTCGGTCGACGCGACGCCGCTGGGCGCGGTCGGCGGCGCGGCGGCACCGTTCACCAGGACGCTGACCCGCGCCGCTGTGTGCCTGGCCAACGAGATGGTCGGCGTGGCCGAGAAGCTGCGCGAGACGGCGCTCGACTATTCCAAGATGCGCATGCAGTTCGGCCGGCCGATCGCCTCGTTCCAGTCGATGAAGCACAAGCAGGCCGACATGCTGGTCGATGTCGAGCTGGCCAAGGCGGCCGCCTACTACGCCGCCGCCGCGGTCGACGAGGACGACAAGGACCTGCCGGCGCTGTCGTCGCTGGCCAAGGCCGGCGCCTCGGAAGCGGCACTGCAGACGGCGATCCACTGCATCCAGGTACATGGCGGCATCGGCTTCACCTGGGACAACGATTCGCATCTCTGGTTCAAGCGGGCGAAGAGCTCGGAGGTGATGCTGGGCGATGCGCAGTACCACCGCGAGCTGATGATGCAGCGTTGGGCGGCGTAGGGGAGGACGGCACCATGAGCGAGATCAACGAAGCCACCGTCCGCGCCGACGTGCGTGCCTGGCTCGAGAAGAACTGGGATCCCAGCCTTGGCCTGGTCGAGTGGCGCAACAAGCTGTGCGATTCGGGTTGGGGCGCGCCGCACTGGCCGAAGGAATGGTACGGCCGCGACCTGCCGGTCGGCCTCGTGCCCGTCGTCGACGAGGAGTTCGCGCGCATCGGCGCCGTGGGCGTCGCCAAGGCGGGCATCCGCACCCTGGCCGCCGCGACCATCCTCGCGCACGGCAGCACGCTGCATAAGGAGAAGTTCCTGCGCCGCATCCTCACCGGCGAGGACACCTGGTGCCAGCTCTTCAGCGAGCCGGGCAGCGGCTCGGACCTCGCCGGCGCGGTCACCCGTGCCGACCTCAAGGGCAACAAATGGGTGATCAACGGCCAGAAAGTCTGGAACACCAGTGCGCACAAGGCGAATTGGGGCCTGCTGCTGGCGCGTTCCGACTGGGATGCGCGCAAGCACAAGGGCCTGACCTACTTCATCATCGACATGAAGCAGCCCGGCGTGCAGGTCTATCCGCTGAAGCAGATGAACGGCCACGCCTCGTTCAACCAGGTCTTCTTCAACGACGCCATCGTCGAGCCGGAGTTCATGCTGGAGCATACCGGCGACGGCTGGACGGTGGCGACCACGACCCTGATGCACGAGCGCCGCGGTGCGGACGGCATGCGCGCGCTGGCGTCGACCGCCGACCGCCAGGGCCGCATCTACGACGAGGAGCGGGCCGAGGTCGCGACGACGATGGAGCCCTACAAGTGGTATCCGCAGCGTGCCGGCCGCGTCGACCTCGTCATGCCGCGCGCCAGGGAGACAGGCAAGATCAACGACCCGGTGGTGCGCCAGGAGATCGCCAAGCTGCTGGTCCTGTCGAAATCGGCGGAGTGGCTGGCGCGTCGTGCCCGCACCGCGCAGGAGCAGGGCAGGCCGCAGGGACCCGAGGGCTCGCTGGGCAAGCTGATCTCGAGCCACGTCGCGCGGGCGGCGGCACGCGTGCACACCGCGATGAGCGGCGCCAATGCGCTGCTGAGCGGCGAGGACGGCGAGATGAACGGCACCATCGCGGAGATCCTGATCTCGGTGCCGGCCTGTTCGATCGCCGGCGGCACCGACGAGATCCAGCGCAACATCATCTCCGAGCGCGTGCTGAAGATGCCCAAGGAGCCCAGCGTCGACGCGGAGAAGCCGTTCCGCGAGGTGCCGCGCAACATCGCCTCGGCGGCGTCGTAAGCCACCCGCCGTCGTCCCGAGCGCCGCGAAGGACCTGGCGGTGATGACTGCAAATGCGAGCGGCGCCGGGGGTCATCCGGCGCCGTAGTCTTTTGCCCCCTCGACCGCCGGGTCCTTCGCGGCGCTCAGGACGACGGTGGTGTCAGAACGTCTCGACCCACGGACGCAGCTCGACTTCCCACGTCCAGGCGCTGCGCGGCTGCTGCAGCACGTGCAGGTAGCTGGCGGCGATGGCGTCGGGATCGAGCAGCGAGTCCGGGTTGTTCGCCGGATCGGCCCGCGTGGCCGAGCGGATGCCGCCGTCGATCACGAAGTGCGCGACGTGGATGCCCTTGGGCGCCAGCTCGCGCGCCATGCTCTGCGCCAGGCCACGCAGCGCGAACTTGCCCATCGCGAAGGGCGCCGACAGCGCGTAGCCCTTGACGCTGGCCGATGCGCCGGTGAGCAGGATCGCGCCATGACCCTTGGGCAGCATGCGCCTGGCGGCCTCCTGCGACACGAGGAAGCCGCCGAAGGCGCTGATCTGGATGGCGCGCTGCACGTCGGCCGGCGCCAGTTCGGCCACCGAGCCGCGCGCCCGCGACGAGGCGTTGTAGACCACGACATCGGGCGCGCCGATGGTGCGCTCGACATCCTGGAAGAGCCCGGACACCTGCGCCGCGTCGCTCGCGTCGCAGGCGAAAGCCTGGGCCCCGGTCTCGGCGGCCAGCGCGGCGAGCTTGTCGGTGTTGCGCGCCGCCAGCGCCACGCGCATGCCTTCTCGCGCGAACAGCCGGGCGAGCGAGGCGCTCAGCCCCGGGCCACTGCCGACGATGAGCGCCGAGCGGTAGGCCGGCATCAGGGCCACGCGCCCTCGATGACCTTGATCGCCCTTGCGCGGATGTAGGTCTCGACCTCGCTCTGCGAGATTTCGAAGGGATCGTCGAACAAGCAAGTCAGGCGATAGGTGCCCGCGGGCGTACGCCGCATGGTCCAGTCGCCCTCGTTCACCGGGAACCGCACGCCGTCGACGCGCCGGCTCACGATGCCAGAGATGGTGACTTTCCAGACCGTGTCCGCCACGTCGGCAATCTCCTGTTGCAACACGCTTGCATGCATCCTCGATCACCCCGGTTTCGCCATCGTGGCGGGCGCCTGGTGATCGCATGAACGCCGCGGCACCGCTGTGCCACGGGTAACACGGCGCCGACGGAGCGCCGCGGCGGGTACTACTCGATGCCGCACCCTACGGTGCCCGGTGCTGGGAGGCAATCGGCTCAGTCGTCGTAGGTGAGCAAGGCCTCGACTGGAATATCGAGCCGGTTGCGCCCCTTGAGGAACGTCAGCTCGATGACGCAGGCCGCCGCCGGCACCACGGCGCCGACGCCGCGCAGCAGGCGGACCGCCGCGTCCATCGTGCCGCCGGTGGCCAGCAGGTCGTCGATCAGCACCACGCGCTGGCCCGCCCGCACCGCATCGTCGTGCATCTCGATCGTGTCGTTGCCGTATTCCAGCGCATAGGTGTGGCTGGCCTTGGAGCCCGGCAGCTTGCCCTTCTTGCGCAGGATGATGAAGCCCACGCCCAGCGCATAGGCGACCGGCGCGCCGAAGATGAAGCCGCGCGATTCGATGCCGGCCAGCACGTCGGGCTGGTGCTTCTTCACCGCCGCCGCCATCTGCTCGATCGTCTCGTGCCACGCCTTGGGATGCGCCAGCAGGGTCGAGATGTCGTAGATAAGGATGCCGGGCTTGGGGAAGTCCGGGATCGACCGGATGTGATCCTTGAGGTTCATACAAGTCCTTACTGATAGGCGGGTGGCGGCACGAAGCTGCGATATTCCTGTTCCAGCAGCTTGGCGAAGGCAATGGTCGTGTAGTCGCCGTATTGCGGGCCGACGATCTGCACGCCGACCGGCAGGTCGTCCTTCGTCTGGCCGATCGGCGCGGCGGTCGCCGGCAGGTAGGTGACGCCGGAGTAGCCGGCCCAGAAGATCTGGTCGACCACCGGCACCTGCTTGTTGTTGACCACGATGGTGCGTTCGTGGCGCGGATCCTTGTGGTCGTGCGGAAAGGCCGCCGTCACCGCGACCGGGCAGAGCAGCAGATCGT
>CAYNOF010000373.1:0-4328 GCA_964398335.1 uncultured Rhizobiaceae bacterium | reverse complement strand
GGCGAGATCGATCGCGAATTCGATGCCGGACATGTCGGGCATGCGGATATCGCTGATGAGCACCTTGATGCCCTCGTGGCGATCGAGCATCTCGCGGGCGGCGGCGATGCTGGTCGCCGACACGGCCGGGATGAAGTTGCGGGTGAGATACCGGGCGAGCTCCTGGGCGCAGACCACCTCGTCGTCGAGGACCAGAGCCACCGGGTTCGCAGGTTCGCTTTCGCTGTGTATCGACATGACGTGCCCCACTGATCGAATGAATATGCCGACTTGACGAAGCAACCATGGAATCACTCGCGACTGCACGCCACGCGAGAAATGTCCATTCTGAATGGGACACCACTGAGCCCTTGATTCACCGTCGATTCGGAGCGATCGGGACTCGCGAAAGTTGCTGCGGCAGGTTCCCAGAATCATCCCCAATGCAATCAAGCGACGCCCTCCAAGGGCTTCGAATCCTTGAAGGAATCGACCAGTCTTGAAGTGCCTTTCCGGCGCCGCCGCTGCCGTGCCGCCGATCGGTCCGAAAAGCCCGCGCATCCGGCGAGCGCGCCATCGCGGGCGCGCCAGGTCACACCGATATGGTGGTGCGACCGGGGCGATCGGTCCGGGTTGGCACTGGCTTCACCCCGCGTCGGACCATCCTCGAATTGAGCGCGACGGCGCGTGGGCATAGATGGAGGGCAGCCCAAACACACGGAGCTGCACATGTCCTTCAAGTCTTCCGCCCTTCGCATCACCACGGTGATCGCGCTGTCGTTCGCGGCGACTTCGGCGATGGCCGGCGATCTCGCCGTCACGCAGGTCAGCGGCGACACCTTCCACTACAGCGTCGCCACGCCGGTCAACGGCAAGGTCGACGCCGATCGCGCCAAGATCTTCAGCGACGCGCAGAAGCTGGCCACGGCGATGCATGCCGACGGCTACTCGGTCCTGCGCGAGAGCAGCCAGAACGTCGGCGGCGCCGTCGTTCGTCACGTCGACATCAAGCTCAATGGTGGTGCCCGCCGCTGATGTGAATTCGCGGCCGCCGCCATATCAGGCGGCTGCGATCCGGAGACGATGAGCGGCCATTTTCTCGAGCCGCTCACCGATCCCCGGTGATGGTGCTGACGCAATTACCGCGTCCGTCCTCGCGCTCCGGCGGCGAGGAGCACCGGTCCGGATTTCAAACAAAAGGAATTTTACCATGCGGATTCTCGGCAAGGCGCGTAGCGCGTTCGGATTGATCTCGGTTTGTTTCGGTCTTCTGGTCAGTGCCTGCGATAACACGCCTGACCAGCCCTCCCTGAGCGTGGGCCAGTTCGACGCGATGTCGTACGCCGCGCAGCCCGCCCCCACGAATGTCCCCTCGACCTCGCTGCTGGCGCCGACCTCCTGGAAGGCCGTCACCGTCGGCGCCGATCGCTCGCTGCCGCTGTACGACAACGCCGCGGCCGACATGGCCTCGCAGCTGCAGGCCGGCGGCGCGCGCGTCTCGGTGCTGCAGGCCGGCAACGGCAGCGCGCGGCGCGACAATATCCGCGGCGCCCTGCGCAGCATGGGCCGTCGCAACGGCGAGGCCTGCCTGGTGTTCGTCACCTCGCACGGCAACACCCGCGGCCTGATCTTCCAGACCGATGGCGGCCGCAGCCTGAGCCCGAGCGAGCTCGACAGCATGATCGACGCGGAGTGCGGCGATGCGCCGACGGTGCTGATCCTGTCGGGTTGCCACACCGGCACCTACGTCACCTCGAGCCTGACGGCAGCCAATCGCATCGTCATCACCGCCTCGTCGCGCGGCCGCGTCTCCTACGGCGCCAAGATGACCGAGCGTCATGTCAACTTCGACCGCTGCATCCTGAAGGCGATGAACGAGGGTGCCACCACCTGGGCCGAGGTCTTCGCCCGCGCCAAGGCATGCGCCGCCGAGCGCGAGGCGTGGCTGGGCGTCGCGCCCTCCGACCCGCAGGCCTACTTCGGCCGCAACGTCGCCCAGCTTCGCCTGCCGGGCCGCTGATCGGCCCCACCCATTCCTGACGTGGCAACGGGGCACCCCCGCGTCGGTCCTCCCTGGTATCCGGTGCCCCACGCATGGTTCGACTTGGCCCGGCCGCGGCAAGCCCGCGTGCCGGGCTCTCTTTTTTCATCGCACGTGAAATGCAAGCAGCGCAGCGATCCGTTCAACTTGGACCGTTCGCGCATTGAGAGTCTTTGCCGGCACAACTAAACCATGAGTGCATCAAGGGAGAAGGAAGCGATGCGCAGGAATTCAGTTCTCGTTGCCGACGCCGACACGATCCGCCGCGATCGCCTGATGGCCTGGCTCGGCGCGCAGGATGTCAGCGCGATCGCCGCTTCCGATCACGACGCCGAAGGCCTTGGCCGCGAGCTCACGCCGCGCCTCGTCGTCTGCCGCCACGATCCCAAAGGCATCTCCCTCTGCCATTCGCTGCGCGAGCTGCCCGAGCCGCCGATGTTCGTCGTCGTCTCCGACGATCCGGCCACCGAGGAGCACGTCTACTTCGACGGCCGCGCGGTCGTCGCCGTGGTCGGCGCCCTGGTCGAGACCGGCGCGCTGGCGCGTTTCATCGACACGGCGCTCAGCGCCTCTGCCCGCCTCGATGTCGGCCGCAAGCGCACCCGTCGCGCCAAGGCCACGGGCGGCGACAGCCGTCTTCCCGAAGCGACCGTCGCGGCCTCCCGCGCGGTGCATTGACCGTCTTTCCTTCCCCGCCTAGACCAACTCGACGCGCGGGCCGCACGGCCGGCGCTTTTTCTTTGCACGCATGCCGCTTACATGACTCCATGCAGCAGCGCAGGAGACCATCGGCATGCACATCGAGATCCACGGCCTCACCGACGGCAAGACCATCACCCTGCCGATCAGCGCCGAAGCCCTGGCAATGGTGCGCCCGCAATACCGTCCGGGCGGCCTCGCGCATGCCGACGTGCTGAAGGTCCTGTTCGCCGCCGCGATCACCGCGATGGAGCCCTTCCGCAACAGCGACGGCGAGGCCGCGCGCTGCGCCGATGTCGCCACGACACGCATCGAGGAAGCGACGATGTGGTCGGTCAAGGCGGCGACGACGGAAGCGACCTAGACTCGGTCCGAGCGCGGCGCCCTCGCTGCGCTTGGAACAAGAGGGATACAGAACGACGACGGCCGCGCATCGCGCGGCCTTCTGGTGAATGGACCGGGCAGAACGCTGTCAGGCGCGCCCGGCGGGCTTCATGGCGTCGAGGCTGACATGGCGCGGGCGGTCGAGCTGGGGCTGGCCCTCGGCCGGCGCCTGGGTGATGCGGCCGCTGACGTCGAGCAGCAGCTTGACCAGGCGCGCCATGCCGGCGCCGTCGATCGGCGCGTGCATCACGGCGGTGAGCGACTTGCCGTCGCCATGCACCTTGCCGGGCTGTGCCGGCTCGTCGCTGAGGATCAGCACGATCGGCGGATCCTTGAGGTCCTGCATCCAGTGGAACACCGCGACGCCGCTGGAGCCGGGCTTGCAGATCACGATGCGCGGCGCCTTCTGGCCGCTCAGTGCCGCGAGCGATGTCTCGGACGACAAATAGGGGAAGACGTCCTGCGCGCCGAGCCAATGGGCGATCTGCATCTCGCCCAGGGCGTCGTCGTCGACTACCAGTACCGCGTCCCGATCCATCGTGAACCTCTCCAACTTGATGGCCCAGATGTAACCGGCGGCCCCGCGGCAGGCCATGTGCGACCGGTCCGTCTTGGATGGGCCGGGCGTGCGATCAATCCGGGCTGGAGCGTTGCAGAGGCGCTGAATCAGGCCGCCTGGACGGTGCCGGAGCGGGCGAGGCGGGCGCGCGGCAGCAGCAGGGTCACCGTGGTGCCGGTCTCCGGGCTGCTGGCGATGTCGACCGAGCCGCCCGACTGGCGGGCGAAGCCGTAGACCATGCTGAGCCCCAGGCCGCTGCCGCGGCCGACCCGCTTGGTGGTGAAGAACGGCTCGAAGGCGCGGCGCAGCACCTCGGGCGGCATGCCGCTGCCGGTGTCGGTGATGCGGATGCGCACATGGTCGCCCACGACGGGCGTGTCGAATTCGTCGGCCGCGGCCTCGCCGGAGCCATGATTGTCGATGTCGATCAGGATCTGGCCGCCTTCGGGCATGGCGTCGCGCGCGTTCGACACGATGTTGAGCATCGCCGTCTCGAGCTGGCCCTGGTCGACATGGATCGGCCAGGCATCCTCGGCGCTCGACACCTCGAGCTCGATGTTCTTGGGCAGGAAGCGGCGCAGGATCGGCTCGATCGCCGCCATCGCGGCGCTCACCGGCAGGGTGCGCGGCGCCGACGAGCCGCTGCGCGAGAACGACAGCAGGTGC
>CAYNOF010000372.1:0-7318 GCA_964398335.1 uncultured Rhizobiaceae bacterium | reverse complement strand
CTTCAACTTCGGCGCCGCGAAGGACATCACCATCATCGAGTCGGGCAACGTCGTGCAGATCATCCTCGATGGCGTCGTGACCACGATCACGACGCCGAACTATACGCGGCCCGAGGTCGACCTCGGCGACCACGGCCCCATCATCGTCTCGATCCCCTGACGCATCCGGATCACGCCGCCTTCTTCACCAGCGACGCGATCTCCGGCAGCCGCACGTCGACGCGGTCGGCCTTCTGGCTGCCGAGGTTCAGCACCAGGCGGTCGACGCCGAGCTCGGCATAGCCCTGCATCGCGTCGGTGCCCATGGTCATCGGCGGCGTGATGATGATCTGGTAGTCCTTGGGACGCTTCCGGCCTTCCTTGGCGAAGGCGGCGTCGAGCTTCTCCAGCATGCCCTTGGTGCGGGCCGGGTCGAGGTTGAAGCCGTACCAGCCGGCGCCGAAGCGCACCGCGCGGCGGAAGGCGTTGTCGGCGTAGCCGCCGACGATGATCGGGATGTGCGGCTTCTGGATCGGCTTGGGATCCATGCGCATGGTCTCGAACTGCACCCACTTGCCCTTGAAGTCGACCACCGGCTCGGTCCACAGCCGGCGCATCACGGTGAGGAACTCGTCGCAGCGCGTGCCGCGGTCTTCCCAGCGATAGCCGCAGGCCTCGACCTCTTCCTTGTTCCAGCCGACGCCGATGCCGAAATCGATGCGCCCGTCGGTCAGCCAGTCGAGCGTCGCCATCTCCTTGGCGGTGTAGATCGGATTGCGCTGCGGCACCAAGGCCACGCCGGTGCCGAAGCGCAGCCTGCTGGTGACGCCGGCGAGGTAGCCGAAGGTCGCGGTGACGTCGAGCATGCCGCCGCCTTCGGGCACCGGGATGCGGCCGTCCTTCGAGCCGGGATAGCCGTAGGTGTTCCTGTCGAACAGCGCGACGTGCTCGCCCATCCAGATCGACTCCAGGCCCATGCCTTCGGCGCGCTTGCCGAAATCCTTGATCATGGCCGGTGTCGCCTGCGGCGACATGAAGGTGGCGAAGACTCCGATCTTCATGGCTGGCACTCCCTCGGTGCTGGTGTTTTTCGCTGGCGGTCGCGTCCTCGATGTTGGACCGTGGCGACGCAACGATCAATCGCGTCGAACCGTTGGGAGGAATTGCATGTCCGTCGTCGAGACCGAGCGCCACGGCCAGATCTTCGTCGTGCGCATGAATCGGCCGGATCGGCTGAACGCGCTGAACCAGGAGATGCGTACCGAGCTGGCCAAGGCGTGGACGGCGTTCCGCACCGACAACGATCTCGAGGTCGCGATCTTCACCGGCACCGGCCGCGGCTTCTGCGCCGGCGAGGACATGAAGGAGACGCTGGCCAACAAGACGCCGGGCGGCAGGAAGATCGACATCGAGGACCCGTTCATGACCGGCAAGCTGGAGAAGCCGGTGATCGCCGCGATCAACGGCTTCGCCATGGGCGGCGGCTTCATGCTGGTCGAGCGCACCGATCTGCGCGTCGCCGTGCGCTCAGCGGTGTTCGAGGTCTCCGAGGCCAAGCGCTGGCTGCTGGGCGGCTACAACCACGGCCACATCGCCAACCTGCCGTATCCCATCGCGATGGAGATGGCGATGGGCTTCCGCTTCTCCGCCGAGCGCTTCCACCAGATCGGCTTCGTCAACCGCCTGGTCGAGGCCGAGCAGCTGATGCCCGAGGCGATGGGCATGGCCGAGCACATGCTGACCCTGCCGCCGGCCTCGCGCGTGAACACCGTCTACATGATGCGGCAGATGCGGCCCGAACCGGGCCCCGACATGAAGGCGCTCGCCGTCGAGCTGCACGAGCACGGCGACAAGAGCGACCTGATGGAATCGCGCGCCGCCTTCGCCGAGAAGCGCAAGCCCAACTTCAAGGGCTGGAAGGATCCGCAGGACCGTTATCGCATGCCGCAGCGCAAGCCGGTGAAGGCGTAGCATCCGTTCGGCTGCCGCTCATCGGCCGCAATACGCTGCGTCGCCACCGGCAGGTCAAGCCGCGAATCGCCATCCCGCGTCGCGCATGCGATCGTCTCGCAAGTTCGTTGTGCGAGATCAGCAGCGTGCGCGCGGCGTTTTTTGGCGCATGGGCACGCGACATGTGCGGCTGCATGCGACGCACGTTGACAACGCTTCGACGTGCGCCCGATAGTCAGACTCGTGTAAGCAGAAGCCCAAGATCAAAAAACCGGGTGTGTGGAGGAAACGATGATTCGCGTTGTCGCCCGAATTGCGACTCTGGCGCTGGGCGTGCTGCTCGCCGCCGCGCTGCCCTCGGCCGCGCAGGAGCAGAAAGGCACGCTGATCTTCGCCGTCGAGAGCCTGGGCGCGCAGACGCTCGATCCGATCCTCGAGGCGCGGCCCGGCAACGCCGTCTACCAGGCGGTGATGTACGACTCGCTGGTGGGATTCAACGTCGAGAAGGGCGGTATCGGACCCGGCGTGGCGGAGCGCTGGGAGATGTCGGCCGACGGCCTGACCTGGACCTTCTTCCTGCGGCCCGGCCAGGTGTTCCACAACGGCGACAAGCTCACCGCGCACGACGTGAAGTTCAGCCTCGAGCGCCAGATGAGCCCGGGCTCGGTGGCGTCGATGGCGGCGACCATGCGGCGCACGATCAAGAGCATCGAGGTGGTCGACGACCTCACGGTGAAGATCCACACCCATGCGCCGCAGATCGGCCTGCCCGCCAGCCTGTCGCGCGCGGTGGCGCCGGAAGGCGCGATCATGCCCAAGAACTACATCGAGAAGGTCGGCGACGAGGGCTTCCGCAAGGCGCCGGTCGGCAGCGGGCCGTGGAAGTTCAAGCGCAACGTGCCGGGCGATCGCATCGAGTTCGAGGCGGTGAGCTACAATCACTGGCGCGGCCGGCCGCACTTCAAGGAGCTGCACATCCTGCTGGTGCCGGAGGAGAGCACGCGCGTGGCCATGGTGCGCACCGGCGAGGCGGCGATCGCCTCGATCGGGCCGGAGACCATGCTGAGCGCCTCGCGCGCCGGGCTCGAGGTGCTGGCGGTGCCGGGCACGATGCAGGCGGTGTTCCAGTTCTACGGCAGCTACAAGCCGGAGGTGAAGGATTCGCCGGTCGCCAAGGTGCGCGTGCGCCAGGCGCTGTCGCTGGCGATCGACCGCCAGCAGCTCATCGAGCACGTGATGAACGGCAAGGCGCGCATCCCGCATCCGTTCTCGGCCTTCGACTACACCGACTTCTACAGCGCCGAGAAGTGGGCCAAGTGGGCGAAGGAGAACTATCGCTACGACCCTGAGCTGGCGAAGAAGATCCTGGCCGAGGAGGGCTATCCCAACGGCTTCGAGCTGAAATTCGCCAACATGGCGCTGCCGGGCACGCAGTTCATGATCGATATCGGCACCGCGATCGTCGACATGTGGACCAAGATCGGCGTCAAGGTGACGACCAAGCACTACGAGTACGGCGCCTTCGTGCCGCTGGAGCGCGGCGACCAGGCGCAGCTGATCGGCTGGGCCACGATGTATCGCACGGCGGGCCGGCCCGATGCGCAGTGGCGCTACAACGCGGCCTTCTCGCCCGACGCCAACAGCCAGCGCCTGCTGGGCGACAAGGTCACCTGCAACCAGTACTGCGAGGAGTTCAACAAGACCTACAAGGCGCTGCTCGACGAGCGCGATCCGGCGAAGCGCACGGTGCTCACCGACAAGATGGTCGAGGTCGTCAACAGCTCGTGGACCGTGGTGCCGCTGATCGAGGGCATGGGCTACTACGCCATCAACACCAAGAAGGTCGGCCAGTTCGCCGCCATCCCCGGCCGCCACGAGCTCGGCGACGTGTTCGAGCGCGTCCCGCGCCCCGACGAGAAGCCGTGGAAGAAGTGATGGCGGCGCCCCTTGCATATGAGGCCCTTCACTCTCCGACCTCATGCTGAGGAGGCCGCGCAGCGGCCGTCTCGAAGCATGGGCAGCGAACACGGTGTGTGGAGCCCACCCTTCGAGACGCGCCCTGTGGGCGCTCCTCAGGGTGAGGCCGTTGGCCGGAGACGGATCGCATGAAGCGCTTCATCGCGCGACGGCTGCTGCAGGGTGCCGTCCTGCTGGTGATGGTCGCGACGATCGTCTTCTTCCTCGGCCGCTTCACCGGCAATCCGGTCGACCTGATGCTGCCGGAGGATGCGAGCGCCGAGGACCGCGCCAACCTGATCAAGACGCTGGGACTCGACGGGCCGGTCCTCGACCAGTTCGTGATCTTCATCACCCGGGCGGTGCAGGGCGATCTCGGCCAGTCGATCCGCATGAAGCAGCCGGCGGTCGAGGCGTTCTTCGACCGCCTGCCCAACACGCTGGCGATCATCCCCTGGGCGATGCTGCTGGGCATGGCGACGGGCATTCCGCTGGGCGTCGTCGCCGCGCTCAATCGCGGCGGCATCCTCGACCGGCTGGCCGGCACCGTGGCGGTGCTGGGCGTGGCGATGCCCAGCTTCTGGCTGGGCGTGCTGCTGATCTACGTCTTCAGCGTCGAGCTCGGCTGGCTGCCGTCGAGCCGCATGGGCGGGCCGGAGCACTACGTGCTGCCGGTGATCACGCTGGGCACCTTCCTGATCGCGGGCTTCATGCGCATCACGCGCTCGGCGATGCTGGAGGTGATGGACAGCGAGTTCGTCAAGCTCGCGCGCATCAAGGGCTTGAGCGAAACCACGGTGGTCTGGAAGCACTGCCTGCGCAACGCGCTGATCCCGGTGCTGACCCTGTGGGGCGTGTTCATCGGCAACCTGATCACCGGCGCCATCGTCACCGAGACGGTGTTCGCCTGGCCGGGCATCGGCCGGCTGACCTACGAGGCGGTGATCTACCGCGACTTCCCGCTGCTGCAGGCGGTGATCATCCTGAAATCGATCCTGATCCTCTCGATCAATCTCGGTGTCGACATCCTCTACGCCTATGTCGACCCCAGGATCCGGCTGTCATGACGACCGTGCTGCGCCGTGACCTCCCCTCTCCCGCGAGGGGAGAGGGCGGAAGACAATCATGGCTGTAGTCGAGCAACAGCCGCCCGCCGCCCCCGCGGCAAGCCCGCCGCGCCCGTTCTGGCGCTCGCTGCTGACCCTGCGCGCCGGTCCGCGCCGCACGGCACGCGTGCCGTGGATCCCCATCGTGATCATCTCGATCATCGTCATCATGGCGGTGTTCGCGCCGCTGCTCGCACCGCATTCGCCGATCGACCAGACGCTGCGCGACAAGCTGCTGCCGCCGGCCTGGATGGAAGGCGGCGACGCGAAGTACCTGCTGGGCACCGACCATTTCGGCCGCGATATGCTGAGCCGCCTGATCTACGGCGCGCGGGTGAGCCTGCTGGTCGCGGTGCTGGCGCTGACCGCCGGCGGCGGGGTGGGCCTGACGATCGGCGTCGTCGCCGGCTATGTCGGCGGCAAGGTCGACGCCATCCTGATGCGCCTGGTCGACGCCGCCTTCACCTTCCCGGCGATCCTCTTCGCCCTGCTGCTTGCCGTGACCATGGGGCAGGGGCTGGGCACGCTGGTGATCGCCATCTCGCTGCTGCTGTGGGCCAGCTTCGCGCGCGTCATCCGCGGCGAGGTGCTGTCGCTGCGCCAGCGCGACTTCGTGGCCCTGGCCAAGGTGCGCGGCTGCTCCTCGCTGCGCATCATGCTCACCCACATCCTGCCCAACGTGCTCAACACCTTCATGGTGCTGGTGACGCTGAACATCGGCGTGGTGATCATCGCCGAGGCGTCGCTGTCGTTCCTCGGCGCCGGCATCCCGCCGCCGACGCCGACCTGGGGCCTGATGATCTCCGAGGGCCGCGGCCGCATCGCCGACGCGTGGTGGGTGGCGCTGATCCCCGGCATCGCCATCACGCTGCTGGTGCTGTCGGTGAACCTGTTCGGCGACTGGCTGCGCGACAGGCTGGATCCGAGGCTGCGTCAGCTATGAGCACGAGTACCGGGCAGACCATCCTCGACGTCCGCGACCTGCACACCCACTTCTTCCTCCGCCGCGGCGTGGTGACGGCGGTCGACGGCGTGAGCTTCAGCCTCAAGCGCGGCGAGGTGCTGGGCCTGGTGGGCGAATCCGGCTGCGGCAAGAGCCTCACCGCGCTGTCGCTGATGCGCCTGCTGCCCCGGGGTGCGGCGCGCACCGTGCACGGCGAGATCATCCTCGACGGCGAGGACATCCTCAACCGCACGCCGGCGCAGATGCGCGAGATCCGCGGGCGCAAGATCTCGATGGTGCTGCAGGACCCGCAGACCTCGCTGAACCCGGTGTTCTCGGTCGGCGACCAGCTGCGCGAGGCGATCCTCAGGCGCGGGCCCCAGAAGCTGAAGGCGATCATGAAGCAGGCGGTCGACGCCCTGCGCCGCGTCGACATCGCCGCGCCCGAGCAGCGCATCGGCCAGTACCCGCACCAGATGTCGGGCGGCATGAAGCAGCGCGTGGTCGGCGCCATCGCGATCTCCGGCGAGCCCGAGGTGCTGATCGCCGACGAGCCGACCACGGCGCTCGACGTCACCATCCAGCTCCAGTACCTCAAGCTGCTCAAGCGCCTGCAGCGCGAGAACGGCATGGCGATCCTGTTCATCACCCACGATTTCGGCGTCGTGGCGCGCATGTGCGACCGGGTGGCCGTGATGTACGCCGGACGCATCGTCGAATGCGGACCGGTGAAGCAGATCTTCGAAGCGCCGTCGCATCCCTACACCCGCGCGCTGATCGCCTCGGTGCCCAAGATGACCGGTGCGCGCGGCCGGCTGACCGCGATCGACGGCCAGCCGCCGTCGCTGATGGACATGCCCAAGGGCTGCCGCTTCGCCTCGCGCTGCGCCCATGTCGAGGCGCGGTGCCTGGAGCAATACCCCGGCACGACCGAGATCGGCGCCGATCACACCGCCAATTGCTGGAAGATCGGCCGGATATGAGCGCCGCGACCAACCAGCCGCTGCTGCGCGTCGAGAACGTGCGCAAGCACTTCGCCTTCACCAAGGGCATCCTGTTCTCCAGGACCCTGGGCCACGTGAAGGCGGTCGACGACGTCTCCTTCGAGATCCGCGCCGGCGAGACCCTGGGCCTGGTCGGTGAGTCCGGCTGCGGCAAGACCACGACCTCGCGCATGATCCTCAACCTCGAGGCGCCGACCGACGGCCAGGTCCTGCTCGAGGGCGAGCCGATCCACGGCCTGCAGGGCGAGGCGCTGAAGGCGTTCCGCACCAAGGTGCAGGCGGTGTTCCAGGACCCGTGGTCGTCGCTCAACCCGCGCATGACCGCCGGCCGCATCATCGCCGAATCGCTGATCGTCACGCGGTGGGGCGACAAGGAGAAG
>CAYNOF010000371.1:0-1794 GCA_964398335.1 uncultured Rhizobiaceae bacterium | reverse complement strand
CGCCTCGACGCCTGCGCCGGTCCCTTGCCGCGCACGGCATTGGCCGAGGCGCACATCGTGGCCTGCAGGAACCCGCTATGAGCACGCCGCTTCTGGACATCGCCGAGCTGCACAAGCGCTTCGATGTCGGCGCCAAGCGCGGCGCATGGCAGCGTTTCCGCGAGCGCCTGCGCGGCGAGGAAGCGCCGTCGCCGAAGCTGCACGCGGTCGACAATGTCAGCCTGGCCATCGGCCGCGGCGAGACCGTCGGGTTGGTGGGCGAGTCCGGCTGCGGCAAGTCCACCCTGGTGCGGCTGATCAACCGCCTGCTCGATCCCACCGAGGGCGTGATCCGGCTGGGCGCCACCGAGCTGTCGCTGTTCCGCGCCCGCGACTTCGCCGCCAACGAGAACCGCGCGCGTATCCAGATGGTGTTCCAGGACGCGGGCGATTCGCTCAATCCGCGCTACACCGCCTTCGACGCCATCGCCGATCCGCTGCGCCGGCTGAAGCGCACGAGCGGCGATACGCTCTCCACGCGGGTCAACAACCTCGCCGACATGACCGGTCTACCGCGCGCGCTGCTGAGCCGCTTCCCGCATCAGCTCTCGGGCGGCCAGAAGGCGCGCGTCGGCATCGCCCGCGCCATCGCCGTCGAGCCCGAGCTGCTGATCCTCGACGAACCGACCGCCGCGCTCGACGTCTCGGTGCAGGTCGTGATCCTGCAGCTGCTCGAGGATCTCAAGACGCGGCTGGGCATGAGCTATCTCTTCGTCAGCCACGACCTCAACGTCGTGCGCCTGCTGTGCGATCGCGTGCTGGTGATGTATCTCGGCAAGATCGTCGAGGCCGGCCCGGCCGCCGAGGTCTTCGCCAGTCCGCTGCACCCCTACACGCGCGCGCTGATCTCGGCGATCCCGCAGGCCGACCCTGAACGGCGCGCCGGCCGCCTGCGCCTGTCAGGCGAGCCGCGCAGCCCGATCGATCCCGATCCGCATGTCTGCCGCTTCTACGGCCGTTGCCCGGTGGGCACGCGCGACTGCGCCGAGGCGATGCCGGCGCTGCGCCGCCTCACACCGGTCCGCGAAGTTGCTTGCCACTTCGCCAAGGCGCCGGGCTAGGCTCGTTCAAACCGGGGGAGATCATCATGCCTGACGACGATACAGGCGCCTTTGTCGACGCCATGGCGAAGGTGGTCGGCCTGCCGATCGATCCGGCCTCGCGCGACAAGGTGATCGCCAATTTCAACGTTGCGCGCACGATCGCCGGATTGGCGCTGGCCGAGCCGATCGCCGACACCACCGAGAACGGCCCCGTCTTCCAGCCATGAGCGCCGCCGACATGACGGCGACCGAGATCGCCGCGGCTGTGAAGGCGAAACGCATCACGGCGCTGGAAGTCCTGGAAAGCACGCTCGCCCGCATCCAGGCGCGCGACTCCGTGCTCAATGCATTCACGACGGTGACCGCCGCACGCGCGCGCCAGAAGGCCGCCGAGGTCGATACGACCATCGCGGCCGGCGGTGATCCCGGTCCGCTGGCGGGCGCGACCTTCGCAGTGAAGAACCTGATCGACATCAAGGGCGTCTCGACCCTGGCCGGCGCGAAGATCAATGCCGACCTGCCGCCCGCGCCGCGCGATGCGACGCTGATCGAGCGCCTCGACGCTGCCGGCGCCGTGCTGCTCGGTGGCCTGAACATGGGCGAGTACGCCTACGACTTCACCGGCGAGAACAGCCACTACGGCCCGTCGCGCAATCCGCGCGCCAGCTCGCGCATGACCGGTGGCTCGTCCGGCGGATCGGGTGCGGCCGTC
>CAYNOF010000370.1:0-4404 GCA_964398335.1 uncultured Rhizobiaceae bacterium | reverse complement strand
GCGCGAGGTGACCTTGAAGGCGTCCAACCATGTGCGGCTGGGCCTCGAGCTCGAGATCATCCTCACCGTCAACGCCGACGTGCCGCCGCCGCAGGCCGGCAAGCTCTACACCAGGGAGACCATCACGCCGTATATCGAGTCGGCACGCGCCGGCTTCGAGCTGATCGAGGATCGCGGCTCCGACTACAGCAGGCTGTCGGCCATGGCGCTGATCATCGATGTCGGCTGGAACTGGGGCTCGCTGCTGGCGCCGGTGAATCCCGACTGGCGCAAGCTCGACATCGGCAACCTGAAAGGCACGGTGTCGTTCGACGGCGAAGAGGTCGCGTCAGGCAATTCCGGCGACGTGCTGGGCCACTGCGTGAACTCGCTGGCCTGGGTCGCCAATCGCCTGGCCGATCACGGCAAGACCCTGAAGAAGGGCATGATCGTCTCGACCGGCTCGATGGTCGCCTGCCAGTTCATCCCCGTGGGCACCACCGCGGTCGGCCGCATCGAGGGCCTGGGCGAGGTTACGGTGCACTACGAGTTCTAGCGACTGACGAGCCGCAGGGACTGGATGAAGCGCTCCACCTCGGCCGCGTTCTCCGTCCCGGCGGGACCGATATACAGCGCCTGATAGACCATGTTGCCGCTGAGCACGACCAGCGCCAGGCCGACGCCCTTGGCCTGGGGGATGTCGATCACCAGATAGCGGGCCGGCGCGCCATCGACGGTCAGCCGGCGCTCCTCGCGAAGCTGGCCCTGGACGTTGCGCACGCCGCCGTCGCGCGCGCCATCGAGCACCCGCTGCGGATCGGCATTCACGGTCTCGGGCGGGAAGATGCTGTGGATGCTCATGAACGCATCCGTGGCGCGCTCCACCACGGCCATGACCATGGTGACGGTCGCGGCGCCGGCCTTCACGTCCTTCGTGTCCAGCTTGGGCTCGCCCGGAAACTCGACCCGATAGCCGGCTCCCGGCGGCCGGTGCTCATACCATTGCTGCGCGGCAGCGGTGCCGCAGACGCCGACCATCACCAGCGATACGAACGTCATGAGCCAGGCGAGCCGAACCATGATGGCCTCCCAGGATGCGTTGCGCCGCGGCGTATCGATCACTTGGCTGCCATCAGCTCGGCCTCGCGGCGCAGCAGCGCAACCGGCAGGCGATGCACCGTCGACGCGCCGATCGCCAGCGCATCGTAGGGCCCGCCGAAGATCGCCGCCACCGCGGCGTCGCGTGCGTTCAGCCCACCGGCATAGGCGCCGAAGGACGGCAGGATCAGCCGCATGCCGTCGGTGAGGAAGCAGCGCCGACGCAGGCCGCGGCCGCGCACCACCAGCGAGGCGACCGGATGGTAGTGACCCGAGACCTCGCCACCGGTGTCGGTGAGCGGCAGCGCGAGCGCCTGATGGCGGAACACCAGCGGCCCGAAGGCGAGCTCGATGCTGGCCTGCCCGCCCCATTGCCGCGGCGGCGCCGGATCGTGATTGCCGGTGATCCAGATCCAGTCCTGCGCCGCACCGACCAGGCGCATGATCTCGGCAGCATCCGCGGCATCGACCCGCGCCGCGGCCTCGCCATCGTGGAAGCTGTCGCCGACGCAGAGCACGATGCGCGGCCGGGTCTCCTCGATCGCCTGGGCCAGGCGCGCCAGCGTGGCGCGCGTGTCGTAGGGCGGCAGCAGCTGGCCGGTGCGCATGCCGTACCAGCTGCCCTTCTCGAGATGCAGGTCGGCGACCGCCAGCAGCCGCTCCTCCGGCCACCACAGCGCGCCGTCGGTACGCGCCACCAGGCTCACGCCGTTGCAGGTGAAGGCCAGCCCGCTCATCGACGCCACGCGGAACGCAGGCGCGCCATCACGCGTCCGCGCCCGAACAGCACGGCACGATCGGCGGTCTTCATGACGTATGGCGGCGTTCTGGACATTACGGTCGTTCCGGGGGATTGGGAGCTTACACCGGCGCGCGCCGGTGCGGGAATGGCGACGGCGTACGACATTGACCGGCGCAGCTTGTATCGCCATGGTCGAGGCATGCGCCATCCGCGACGCCTTGCTTGCCTTATTTCGGCGGCCCTGCTGGTCGCCTCCTCGGCACATGCTGCCGATCTCGCGCCGCATCGCGCCGAGTACGTCATCCGCCTGGGCACGGCGGTGAACGGCGCGCAGATCGGCACCGCACGCCAGCGCCTGCGCTTCGATTGCCGCCACTGGCGCATCGAGCGCGATGTCGGCTTCGCCTTTTCGCTGACCGCGATGCTCAAGTACTCGACCGAGTCGCGGCTGCGCGGCGAGCAGACGCCGAGCGGCAGCGCCTTCGCCTACGAGCTCGAGCGACGCGTCAACGACTATCCCGAGCGCATCACCGGCAAGGCGACCAGCAGCGCGGTCGGCGGCACCGCCGAGATCAAGCTGCCGGCGCGCACCGTCGATTTCGCCATGCCCGGCGATACCGCACTGCCGGTCGCGGCGATTGCCAAGGCCATCGACCTCCTGAAGACGGGACAGACGGCGTTCTCATTCACCCTGTTCGACCCCGAGGCGACCAGCGACGTGATGACCGTGGATGGCGGCATCGCCTCGCCCGAGTTGCTGCGTCCGCCACGCGCCGATTCGCCGGCCGCCGAAGTCAACACGCAGGCCTGGCCGGTGACCCTTGCCTTCACCCGCACGCGCTTCGGCGGCCGGCCGCTGTTCACGATCTCGATGCTGCTCTACGACACCGGCGTGATGGACCGCATCAGCGTCAGCGCCGGGCTGGTCACCGCCGGCGCCGATCTCGTCACCCTGGTCATGGAACCGCGCCCGGATTGCCCATTGTCCTGACGTCATCCGGTCAACTGTTCGCAACGTAGTTCTCGACGCGCATGAACGAGACGACAATCGTCTGGCTGCGCCGCGACCTGCGGCTGCACGACAATCCGGCGCTCGGTGCCGCCATTGCGCGTGGCGGCCCCGTGGCGGTGCTGTTCATCCTCGACGACGCGGGCGACCGCTGGCAGCCGGGTGGCGCCTCGCGCTGGTGGCTGCATCACAGCCTTGCCGCGCTCGACGCCTCGCTGCGCCGGCGCGGCGCCCGCCTGATCCTGCGTCACGGCAGCACGTGCGAGGTTCTCGACAGGCTGATCGCCGAGACCGGCGCCGGTGCGATCTTCTGGAACCGGCGCTACGACGCACGCGGCCGCGCGCTCGATGCTTCGCTCAAGGGTTCCCTGCGCGAGCGCGGCCTGGTGGTCGAGAGCTTCAACGCCAGCCTGCTTTTCGAGCCGTGGACGATCGCCACAGGCAACGGCGGTTCATTCAAGGTCTTCACCCCGTTCTGGCGCGCCTGTCTCGCCGCCGAGCCACCGCCGACGCCACTCGCCGCGCCAAAACACATCCTTGCGCCCGATATCGCCATCGCCACCGACAGCCTCGAGTCGTGGCGACTCCTGCCGACGGCACCGGACTGGGCCGGCGGCCTGCGCGAGACGTGGGTGCCGGGCGAGGATGCTGCGCTGCGTCGCCTCGCGGCGTTCCTCGACGATTCGCTGGCGCGCTATCGCGAGGAACGCGACCGGCCCGCCCTCGACCTGACATCACGCCTGTCGCCGCATCTGGCCTGGGGCGAGATCGGACCGCGCCAGATCTGGCACGCGGCGCGGCATGCCGATGCCGCCGGTCGCGATGCCGGCAGGTTCCTGTCCGAGCTGGGCTGGCGCGAATTCTCCTGGCACCTGCTCTATCACCACGGTTCCCTGCCGGAGGAGAACTTCCGGCCGGAGTTCGACCACTTCCCGTGGGCTGGCGATGACGATGCGATGGGCGCCTGGCAGGCGGGTCGCACCGGCTATCCGATCATCGATGCCGGCATGCGCCAGCTCTGGCGGACGGGCTGGATGCACAATCGCGTGCGCATGCTGACGGCCAGCTTCCTGGTGAAGCATCTGCTGGCGCACTGGCGCGCCGGCGAGGCGTGGTTCTGGGATACCCTGATCGACGCCGACCTCGCCAACAATGCCGCGGGCTGGCAATGGGTCGCCGGCAGCGGCGCCGACGCCGCCCCCTACTTCCGCATCTTCAATCCCGTGCTGCAGGGCGAGCGCTTCGATCCCGAGGGCGACTACGTGCGCCGCTACGTGCCCGAGCTCGCGCGTCTGCCGGCCTCGTTCATCCACAAGCCCTGGCTGGCCTCCGACGCCGTGCTCGCGCAAGCCGGTGTGACGCTCGGCACGACCTACCCGCGGCCGATCGTCGAGCACGACAGCGCGCGCAAGCGCGCGCTGGAGGCCTTCGAGGCGATGCGCGCCCGGCGCGGACGTTGCCGGCAAAGTTATGGCTGGTGTGTTGCACGGCTTGGGTCGGCTGGCGGCCGGCCGAGCGCCGGCGTGTCGGTCAAGCCGGCGAGAATATCGGCGACATTACCCACCACGATGTACCT
>CAYNOF010000369.1:0-1001 GCA_964398335.1 uncultured Rhizobiaceae bacterium | reverse complement strand
CAAATTTGTCCGCCGCTACGCCGGCCGAGTTCGTATACCAGGAGTTGCCTGCGTCCGGCATAACGATCAGCAAGTCATAGTGGCGCGCATAAGTTTCCAAACCTGTGCGCGTGTCCCAGTTGAGATAGTCGCCATAAAGACCATGCAACAGGTAGAGGACCGGGAAGCGGCCGCCTTCGGCATAGTGCGCGGGCAGAATTACGCGATAACGTATCTCCCGTCCCAGGGCCTGGCTTTGCAGCGTCGCATCCTGGACTTGCGGGCTTTCCAGACCGGGGCTCGGGGTTTGGCTGGAGCCCAGGCAGATAACCCAGAGAACGAACAGCCCGCTGAGCAGAACTCGTTTCATGACCACCATCCGAAGTTAGTGTGGCAGATCGAGCACAACGATCCGCGGACGATAAATATCTCCATTTGCCACGGCTTTCGCAACCACCATGGAGTTGCAGGTGTAACTCAGCACCAGCTTGCTGTCGGAAAATTCCGGGTGTTCCTTGGTTGCGTAGCAGAATGTGTCTTTGTCGTAGGCATGCCAGTCGGATTTCATCTCCGGAAACTCGAAGATTTTTTGCGGGGCCGACCAGGGCCCAATGGGAGAGTCAGCGGTCCGGGCATCCACTTGCGGGGTGGGGAATCCCGGCCCCGGCACCACCGCCACCCATTTGCGGATGCTGGGGTGGTAGCGCACCGACATCTCGCTGATCGCCTGGTCGATGACGTGCATGGCATCTGTGCCCGGCAGTCCTTTAGCCCACGTGCCATCTTTCTTCAGATATTCAAAAGACTTCGCGGGATTTTTCATTTTGTTCTTCGGCACGCGCAATACCGTCATGAAGCCCTTGGCTTCGCCCTGGCTGACCTGCGTGTACCAGAGCACAAAGTTGCCGTCTTCCACCACCGTGGCGCCCACCCAGAAACGGGCATCAGTCAGCTCTTGGATGGTGACCTTCCACTTGTCCGGTGAGGCGTACACATCCTTTACGATGGCCATGCGGGTTCCG
>CAYNOF010000368.1:0-1870 GCA_964398335.1 uncultured Rhizobiaceae bacterium | reverse complement strand
CTGCAGCCCATGCAGGGCCGCATCCTCAACGAGATCGAATCGCGCATGAAGGCGGCATTGGCCGCGATGGAGCCGGAGGCGGTATTCAAGACCTGGCTGCCCGCCACCATGCAGGGCGTCGAGCAGGTCCAGCAGTTGCAGCAGATGTTCTGGTCGCAACTGGCCTCGCTCGCCGGCGGCCAGAAGAAGTGAGCGCGATGAGCGACCCGGCACCCTATTACCGCGCGCATGTCTTCTGCTGCACCAACCGGCGGCCCGACGCGCATCCGCGCGGCTCCTGCGCCGCGCGCGGTTCGGAAGAGCTGCGCGACCACATGAAGAACCGCGCGCGCGAGCTGGGCCTGAAGGACGTGCGCATCAACGCCTCGGGCTGCCTCGATCGCTGCGAGCTCGGTCCGACGGTCGTGATCTATCCCGAGGGCGTCTGGTACAGCGTTGCGAGCAAGGAAGACATCGAGGAGATCCTGCAGGCGCATGTCAGGGACGGCGGCCGCGTGCCGCGCCTGATGCTGCGTCCGACGGACAAGCTGCCGGCCGACCGCGCAGCGGACTAAAACGGGGAGTGGCGAGATGGGCCGTGGTCTGGCACTCGCGTTCATGCTGCTGGCGCTGGCGGGCGCCGGCCTGGCGTTCGTCAAGCCATGGGGCTGGCCGCGCGGCGATCTGATCCGCTTGCAGAACGATCGCGCCGCGGCGGAACGCGCCGCGCTCGACAAGGCGCTGCTCGCCGTCAGGGCGGATCTCGCCCGCTCGACAGCGGCGAATGCCGAGGCCGAACGGCTGGCCGGCATGGAGCGCGATCAGGCGGCACGCAAGCTGGCCGATCTCGAAGGCCATCTGAAGGCGGTGATGGCGCGCGCCGTCGACGCCGACCGCGCGGCGGGAGCGGCGCAACAGGAAATCGCCCGGCTCGCCGCGGCGCGCGACGAGTTGGCGGCGCGCCTGGCCTCCGCACAGATGGAGGCGGAAAAGGCGATCGCCCAGGCACGCGACGAGGCCGAGCGTGCCCGCGCCGGCCAGCCCAACGATGCCGTGGAAGCGGAGCTCGAGAAGCGCCTGGCCGCGGTGCGCACCGAGGCGGCGGAGCGCTTCATGGCGGCGCGCAACGAGGCGGACCGCCAGATCACCGCCGCCCAGACCGAGGCCGCGCAGTGCCGCGCCGAACTCGAGAAGGCCACCGCGAAGCCGGCGGAGCCGCCGCCGGCGCCGGCACCGACCTGCGCACCGGCCGCCGATGCCGACACCGTGCCGCCCAACGCCGTGACCTCCGCCGCCGAAATCGCACAGCATCTCAGCACGGTGGGTCACATCTCGCTCTATGTGCCGTTCGACACGAGCAGTGCCGTGGTGAAGCCCAACGCGCTGCCCTCGATCGAACCGATCGCGGCGGTGCTGCGCCAGGACCCGAAGCTCAAGCTGCTGCTGGTCGGTCACACCGACAGCCAGGGCGATTTCGGCTTCAACCGCACCTTGTCGGAGAATCGCGCCAAGGCGATCGTCGACCAGCTGATCGCCAAGCACGGCATCGAGCGTGCGCGGCTGGCCTATGCCGGCGTCGCCGACCTCGCACCGGTCGCCAGCAACGACACCGACATCGGCCGCCAGCGCAACCGGCGCGTCGAGCTGGTCAGGCGCTGACGCGACTGCTGTCATCGATCAGCAGCTCGGCGAGGCGGGTGATGATACGGTCGGGCCGGGCGTCGCTGCCTTCGGGCAGGCCATTGGCGTCGGGGTCGTACCAGACGCCGCGCAGGCCCAGGCGCTGCGGTGCCACGACTTCCCATTCGATGTTGTCGCCCACCATCCAGGCGGCGCCTGCCGCGCAACCGAGCTTGCCGAGCGCGTGGTGATAGACGTCCGGCTCGGGCTT
>CAYNOF010000367.1:0-3312 GCA_964398335.1 uncultured Rhizobiaceae bacterium | reverse complement strand
TGAACACGCTGATCGTCGCCGGCTCCTCGGCCTCGGGACCGACCATCGCCGCGGCGATCCTCGCCGTCGCGCCCTGGCCGTGGCTGTTCGCCTTCAACCTGCCGATCGGCCTGCTGGCGCTGGTCCTCTCGCTGTGGACGCTGCCGCAGGTGCGCGTGCCGCGCTATTCCTTCGACTGGCCCAGCGCCTTCCTGTGCGGCCTGACCTTCGGCCTGCTGATCTACGGCGTCGACGGGCTGGGCCACGGCCAGCGCATGCCGTTGACCCTGGGCATGCTGGCCGGCGCCTTCATCTTCGGCTGGCTGTTCCTGCGGCGCCAGAGAGTGCTGTCGACGCCGATGCTGCCGATCGACCTGTTCCGCCGACCGGTCTTCGCGCTCTCGGTGCTGTCCTCGACACTCGCCTTCACGGCGCAGGGCTGCGGTGTCGTCGCGCTGCCGTTCTACCTGCACGACGTGCTGGCCCGCTCGCAGGTCGAGACCGGGCTGCTGATGACGCCGTGGCCGGCCGGCCTGGCGCTGACCGCGCCGATCGCGGGGCGGCTGGCCGATCGCCATCCGGCCGGGTTGCTGGGCGCCATCGGGCTGGCCTGCATGTGCGGCGGGCTGGTGTCGCTGGCCCTGCTGCCGGCCGATCCCGCGAGCTGGAACATCGCCTGGCGCACGGCGATGTGCGGCATCGGCTTCGCGCTGTTCCAGACGCCCAACAACCGGCTGATGGTCTCCAACGTGCCGCGCGAGCGCAGCGGCAGCGCCGGCGGCATCATGTCGACGGCGCGGCTGATGGGCCAGACATCGGGCGCGGCCATCGTCGCCATGGTCTTCGGCCTGGTCGCCTCGCCCTCGACCGCGCCCACGGTGGCGCTGTTCATCGGCGCCAGCTTCGCGATCCTCGGGATCACCACGTCAGGTTTGCGCCTCTCGCGGCGCGCGAGCGGAACCCAGCGTTGACGCCGTAACGCCGGCGGGCGCAGGCTCCGGCCGACGATCCAGGAGAATGCCCGATGGCCGGCGATGTCGAATCCCTGACCCGAGACGTGACGCGCTCACCCGTCGTCGACACCGCATCCGGCAAGGTGCAGGGCGTCACGGCCAACGGCGTGCACGTCTTCAAGGGTATCCCCTACGGCGCCTCGACATCGGGGCCGAACCGCTTCCGCCCGGCGCGCAAGCCGGAGCCGTGGACCGGCGTGCGCGAGGCGATCGCCTATGCCGGCCGCTCGCCGCAGGCCGCCTCGGCGCCGCAGCGGCCGGAACTGGCCACCGTCTGGGGGCCGGTCGACACGTTGAAGGTGAGCGAGGATTGCCTGACCCTGCATGTCTGGACGCCGGGCTGCGACGGCGCCAAGCGGCCGGTGATGGTCTGGCTGCATGGCGGGGCGTTCTCCTACGGCTCGGCCAACTCGCCGCGCTACGACAGCACCAACCTGGCGCGGCGCAACGACGTGGTCGTGGTCGCGGTCAACCATCGCCTCAACATCTTCGGCCATCTCGACCTGTCGCAGATCGGCGGCGAGCGCTTCGCGCAATCGGGCAATCTCGGCGTGCTCGACCTGGTCGAGGCGCTGAAATGGGTGCGCGAGCACGCCGCGCGCTTCGGCGGCGACCCGGGCAACGTCACCATCTTCGGCCAGTCCGGCGGCGGCGGCAAAGTCAGCGCGCTGCTGGCGATGCCCGATGCCCGGCGCCTGTTCCACAAGGCCATCGTGCAGAGCGGCTCGAGCGTGCGCTTCGCCGAGCGCGAGCGCACCAACCGCTTGGCCGAGGCGGTGCTGAAGTACTTCGCGCTGGCCAAGGACCGCATCGCCGAGCTGCAGGCGGTGCCGATCGACAAGATGCTGCAGGCGGTCGAGACGGCGCAACGCGGCCTGCCGCGGCCGCGCTATCCGCTGCTCGACCGCTACAATTTCGGGCCGGTGATCGACGGCACGGTGCTGCCGCAGCATCCCTTCATGCCCAACGCGCCGTCGATCTCCGACGACATCCCGCTCATGGTCGGCGACACCAAGGACGAATCGGCGATCTTCCTCGCGCCCGACAACAAGGTGTGGAACCGCGCCATCACCGAGGATGATCTGCGCGAGCGCGTCTCGAACGTCGCCGGCGCACAGGCCGATGCGGTCCTCGCCTGCTACAAGAAGCGCGACCCCGAGGCGGGGCCGACCGATCGCCTGATCACGGCGCTCACCGCATCGAATTTCGGCGTGCGCACCATCATGCAGGCCGAGGCCAAGGCGCTGCGCAACAAGGCGCCGGTCTGGACCTACCGCCTCGACTGGGAGACGCCGGCCTATGACGGCAAGCTGAAGGCACCGCACTCGGTCGACGTGCCGTTCGTCTTCGACACGCTGCACGTCATCGGCGCGCAGCACCAGAAGCCCGGCGCGCAGGCTTTGGCCGACAGGATGTCGAAGACCTGGGCGACCTTCGCGCGCACCGGCAATCCGGCCAACGACCTGATTCCCGCCTGGCCGGCCTACGACACCAGGACGCGCGCGACCATGGTGTTCAACGACGAATGCCGTGTCGTCAACGATCCCGACGCCGAGGTGCGGCCGCTGTGGCGCAAGGCGGCGATCGCCTGATGCCGGGCAGACATTGCGCTTGACGATGAATGTGGGTATCGAGGGGCATGCTCGGGAACCGGAGCCTTTGTGATCGACGCCGACGCCGCTGCACCCCAGCGGCGGCTCTTGCGGCTGCGCGTCGATCAGCGTCCGTCTGCGTGGTGACGTAAGTCCCACCCGCCGGAACCGCCCCGGCCCGCATTCCTGAACCCCCGCAGCCCCCGGCTCCGGGGGTTTTGTTTTGCCCAAGCACCAGAAGGACATCTCGATCATGAGCATGCGCATCGGCATTGTCGGCATCAGCGGTTTTGGCGGCGGCGAGGCGATGCGCCTGGTCGCCAGCCACCCGTCCTTCGAGCTCGTCTACGCCGCGGGCGAAGGCAGCGCCGGCAGCAAGCTGGTCGACCGCTTTCCCGGCGTGCCGGCCAAGCTGGCCGACATCGTGATCGAGAAGTGGGACCCGGCGCGCCTGCCCAAGCTCGACGTGCTGTTCGCATCGCTGCCCACGGGCGCCTCGGCCGAGCCGCTGGCGCGCGTGCCCAGGGACGTGAAGATCGTCGATATCGGCGGCGACCATCGCTACGTCGCGGGTTGGACGTACGGCCTGGCCGATGTCTGGCCGGAGCAGATCAAGGGCCAGAGCCGCATCGCCAACCCCGGCTGCTTCCCCGCCGCGGTGCTGAGCGCGCTCGCCCCGCTGCTGGCCGACAAACTGATCGAGCCCGCCAACATCGTGATCGACGCCA
>CAYNOF010000366.1:0-1509 GCA_964398335.1 uncultured Rhizobiaceae bacterium | reverse complement strand
AGCATCTTGGCCGAGGTGCCGAGCTCCATGATCGGGAAGAGATCGGTCAGGTAGTCGCGCAGCACGTTGCCGGTGACCGAGATGGTGTCCTGCCCCTTGCGGATGCGCTCGAGCGAGAACTTCATCGCCTCGACGGGCGCCAGGATGCGGATGTCGAGGCCCTTGGTGTCCTCGTTCTTGAGATACTTCTCGACCTTGGCGATCAGCTGCGCGTCGTGCCCGCGCTTGGCGTCGAGCCAGAACACCGCCGGCGTGTTGGTCAGGCGCGCGCGGCGCACGGCCAGCTTGACCCAGTCCTGGATCGGCTCGTCCTTGACCTGGCACATGCGGAAGACGTCGCCGGCCTCGACCTTCTGGGTCATCAGGACCTTGCCGTCCTCGGCGACCACGTTGACCGTGCCGTCCGCGGGGATGCGGAACGTCTTGTCGTGCGAGCCGTACTCCTCGGCCTGCTGCGCCATCAGGCCGACGTTCGGCACCGAGCCCATCGTCTTCGGATCGAAGGCGCCGTTGGCCTTGCAGTCATCGATCACGGCCTGGAACAGCGTCGAGTAGCATCGGTCGGGAATCGCGGCGATGCAGTCGTACAGCTTGCCGTCGGCGCCCCACATCTTGCCCGACTCGCGGATCATCGCCGGCATCGAGGCATCGACGATCACGTCGCTCGGCACATGCAGGTTGGTGATGCCCTTGTCGGAGTTGACCATCGCGAGGCCCGGCCGCTTGGCGTACTCGGCCTGGATGTCGGCCTTGATCGCCGCCTTTTCGGCGTCCGGCAGGGTCTCGATCCGGGTCAGCATGTCGCCGACGCCGGTGTCGGGATCGACGCCGAGCTTCTTCAGCGTGGCGCCGTGCTTCTCGAACACGTCGGAGAAGAACACCGACAGGCAGTGGCCGAACAGGATAGGATCGGAGATCTTCATCATGGTCGTCTTGAGGTGCAGCGAGAACAGGACGCCGTCCTTCTTCGCGGCATCGATCGTCGCGGCATAGAAGGCGCGCAGCGCGTTCTTGCTCATCACCGAGCAGTCGATGATCTCGGCCGCCTTGAGCGGGATCTTCGGCCTCAGCACCGTGGTCGTGCCGTCCTTGGCGACCAGCTCGATACGGGCGTTGGTCGGCGCCGCGATGGTGGTCGCGACCTCCGAGCCGTAGAAATCGTGGCCCGACATGGTCGCTACGCGGGTCTTCGAGTCCTTGGTCCAGGCGCCCATCTTGTGCGGATGGCTGCGCGCGAAGGCCTTCACCGCGCCGGCGGCGCGGAGGTCGGAGTTGCCCTCGCGCAGCACCGGATTGACCGCGCTGCCCAGTACCTTGCCGTAGCGCGCGCGGATTTCCTTGTCGGCCGGCGTCGCGTCGCTGTCCGGATAGTTCGGCACGTCGTAGCCCTTGCCCTGCAGCTCCTTGATCGCGGCCTTGAGCTGCGGGATCGAGGCGGAGATGTTGGGCAGCTTGATGATGTTGGCCTCGGGGCGCATCGTAAGCTTGCCGAGCTCGGCGAGCTCGTCG
>CAYNOF010000365.1:0-3998 GCA_964398335.1 uncultured Rhizobiaceae bacterium | reverse complement strand
GTCTTGCCGCAGCCCGTCGGGCCGATCAGCATGATGTTCGACTTCGCGAGCTCGACATCCTGGTTCTTGCCGCCCGCGTTGATGCGCTTGTAGTGGTTGTGGACAGCGACCGAGAGCACCTTCTTGGCGTAGTCCTGACCGATCACGTAGTCGTCGAGGACCTGACGAATCTCGCGCGGCGTGGGCACGCCGTCCTTCGACTTCACCAGGGTGGACTTGTTCTCCTCCCGGATGATGTCCATGCAGAGTTCGACGCACTCGTCGCAGATGAATACCGTCGGACCAGCAATAAGCTTGCGGACCTCATGCTGGCTCTTGCCGCAGAAGCTGCAGTACAGCGTGTTCCGCGAGTCACCGCCGGTCTTGTTCGTGGCCATGGGACCCGGTTCCTCTACATCTGGCGGGCTGAGGGCAGCGCCGCCGAAATAATGTTAGTCCCCGCAGTCGGGTACGCACAATATCAAAATATGGTGTGTGCCGCTGCGGAAACCCGCCATAACCCGTATTCGGTCTCCTCATTCAAGAGGCAAAGACCGTGCCGTGAGCCGTTGCTCAGGCTGCCTTGACTTCGGTGGGCGGCGCCGGCCGCTTGTCCACAACCTGATCGATCAGGCCGAATTCCTTGGCCTCGAGCGGATCGAAGAAGCGATCGCGCTCCATCGCCGCTTCTATGGTTTCCAATGGCTGGCCGGTGTGCTCGGCGTACATCTTGTTCAGCCGCTCGCGGATCAGCAGGATCTCGCGCGCCTGGATCTCGATGTCCGTGGCCTGGCCCTGGGCGCCGCCCGAGGGCTGATGGATCATGATGCGTGCGTTGGGCAGCGCGAAGCGCTTGCCCTTCTCGCCCGCCGCCAGCAGCAGCGAGCCCATCGAGGCCGCCTGGCCCATGCACACCGTCGAGATCGGCGGGCGGATGTAGCGCATGGTGTCGTAGATCGCGAGGCCGGCCGTCACCACGCCGCCCGGCGAGTTGATGTAGAAGGCGATGTCCTTGTTCGGGTTCTCGGCCTCGAGGAACAGGAACTGCGCCGAAATCAGCGTCGCCAGACGCTCCTCGACCACGCCGCTCAGGAAGACGATGCGCTCCTTCAGCAGGCGGGACCAGATATCGTAGCCCTGGATGCCACGCGCCGTCTGTTCGACGACGGTGGGGATGAAGTAGTTGTCGTAGACCTCGATCGGATCACGATCGCGAATCATGGTCGTTGCTTCCTTCGCCGGCGGACACCTGGGGGCGGTGATCCTGCCTAGTGTGACTGGCCGGACGCTCGGAGATCAAGCGCCCGAACTCAAAACGGATCGTTATATGGAGTCGCAGGCCCGCCGTCGCAACATCTGCGACCCTGCCTCACCCTGAAGAGCGCCGCGACAGCGGCGCATCTCGAAGGGTGGGTAACCATGCGGTGCCTATTGCCCATGCCTCAGGACGGCCGCTGCGCGACCTCCTCGGCATGAGGCGGTGGCTCAAGCCGCCTGCTTGTCGGCCTCGTCGCCCTCGCGCGCCGCCTTCAGCAGATCGTCGGGCGACACCGCCTTGTCGCTGACCTTGGCCAGCTCGAGCACGAAATCGATGGTCTTGTCCTCGAAGATCGGGGCGCGCAGGCGCTCGCGCATCTCGGCGTTCTTGCCATAGAACTCGAAGACCTGCCGCTCCTGGCCGGGATAGCGCTGGGCCTCGCGGATCACCGCCTGGTTGATCTCCTGCGGCGTGACCTCGATGTTGTTCTTGCGGCCGACCTCGGCCAGCAGCAGGCCCAGCCGCACGCGGCGGTTGGCGATGTCGCGGTACTCGCCCTTGAGCTTCTCCTCGTCGCCCTCGACCGGCTGGCCGGCCTTCTTGGCCTCCTCGACCTGCTGCCAGATCGAGCCGAACTCGGCGTCGACCAGCCCCGCCGGCACGTCGAACTTGTGCTTGTCGGCCAGCTTGTCGAGCAGCTTGCGCTTCACCAGCGCACGCGAGAGCTGGTTGTAGTCCTGCTCGATGCGCTCGCGCACCGCCTTGCGCATCGCCTCGAGGTTGTCGAAGCCGGCGCCCTTGGCCAGCTCGTCGTCGATCGGCTTGGCGTGGCGGGTCGAGATCTGGTTGACCTTGACCTTGAAGACAGCCTCCTTGCCGGCAAGCTGGGCGGCGCCGTAATCGGCCGGGAAGGTCACCTTCACGTCGCGCTCCTGACCCACCTCGGCGCCGATCAGCTGGTCCTCGAAGCCCGGGATCAGGCTGTTGGAGCCCAGCTCGATGTCGTAGGCCTGGGCCGAGCCGTTCTCGAACGGCACGTCGTCGATGTAGCCGGTAAAGTCGATGTTCAGCGTATCGCCCTTCTCGGCGGCGCGCGCCGGCTCGACCGGCTTCAGCTCGCCCTGGGCCGCCGCCATGCGCTCGACCGCCTCGTCGACCTGCTTGTCCTCGACACTGACCTTCAGCCGCTCCAGCTCGATGTCGCCGAAGCCGATCTCGCCCAGTTCGGGCATCAGCTCGATGACCACCTCGAACTCGAGGTCCTCGCCTTCCTCGATCTTCTTGACCTCGATGCGCGGCTGCAGCGCCGGCTTGAGCTGGTTGTCGCTGATCGTCTTGCCGACGCTCTCGTTGACCGCCTTCTCCACGGCCTCGCCGAACAGCGCCTGGCCGTACTGGCGGCGCAGCATGTTCACCGGCACCTTGCCGGGGCGGAAGCCGGGCATCGAGGCGGTCTTGGCCATCTCGGCGAGGCGGCTGTCGACCTGGCTCGCGATGTCGCCGGCGGGTAGCACGACACGATAGGAGCGCTTGAGTGCCTCGTTGGCGATTTCCGTGATCTGCATGTCGCTTATCCGCCGTTCTTAATCTTAGATATCACCTGACCTGACGTGGTGCGGGCGGAGGGACTTGAACCCCCATGCCTTGCGGCGCGAGAACCTAAATCTCGGGTGTCTGCCAATTCCACCCCGCCCGCGGCCGGCCGCAAGGGGCGCCTTCTAACCCGCGTCCGCCTGATGGTCAAAGGATTCGCCTGCCGGCAGCGGCTCGCGCCAGAGCTCGTCGAGCAGCGACGGCAGAAGCGGCGCGATGTCCTCGGCGATCAGGCCGGCGCCGAAGCGCTGCGCCGCCTCGCCATGCAGCCAGCAGGCCGCGGCGGCGGCGGCAAACGCGGTCATGCCCTGGGCCATCAGGCCGCCCGCCAGGCCAGCCAGGACGTCGCCGCTGCCGGCGGTTGCCAGGGTGGGCGGCGCATTGTTGTTGATGATCGCCCGGCCATCGGGCGCGGCGATGGTCGTGTCCGGTCCCTTGAGCAGCACGACGGCGCCCGAGCGCCGCGCCGCCTGACGCGCCCGATCGATCTTGCTCGGCACGCCGGCGAGATCGGGAAACAGGCGGGCGAACTCGCCCTCGTGCGGCGTGAGCAGGGTCTGGCCGCGGACCGCGGCGAAGACCTGCTCCGGGGCCTGGGCCGCCACGGTGATGGCGTCGGCGTCGATCACCGTCCCCCGGCCGGCGGCAAGAGCCGCCATCAGGCGCTCCGCGGTCTGCACGCCCGTCCCCGCCCCCGGTCCGACGACAAAGACGTTCTTGCGCGAATCGGCCACCAGCCCGGCCAGTGCGCCGGCATCCGGGAGATCGACCACGAGGTTCCCCGGCTCGGCCAGCCGATAGATCGTCGTGGCTGCCGGCGAGCCGGCGATGCTCACGAGCCCGGCGCCGACACGACGCGCGGCCAGCGCCGCCAGACGGGCGGCCCCCGTCATGGTGTCGCCGCCGAACATCACGACGTGGCCGCGACGGTACTTGTGGTCGTCGATCGTCGGCCGGCGCAGTGCCCGGCGCCACAGGCCGGGACCGTTGCGCCACTGCTTGACGCCCATCTGGCCCAGCACGCCGCGCGGCACGCCGATCTCGGCGGCGCGGATCTCGCCGCAGCAGGCCCGGCCGGCCGAGGACAGATGGCCGGTCTTGAGGCGGAAGAACGTCACCGTCAACTCGCAGCGCGGCGCACCGCCCAGGATCGCGCCAGTGTCGCCGT
>CAYNOF010000364.1:0-1168 GCA_964398335.1 uncultured Rhizobiaceae bacterium | reverse complement strand
CGCAGACCGGCGGGGAACGGCAGGTCCTTCGGCGCCTTGCGCTTGACGGCATCGCGCACCAGCACGTAGCCGCCGTCGTGGCCCGGTACGGCGCCGCGCACCATCAGCAGGCCCTGGGCATCGTCGGCCGCCACGACCTTGACGTTCTGCGTGGTGACACGCTCGACGCCCAGGTGGCCGGCCATCTTCTTGTTCGGGAAGGTGCGGCCGGGATCCTGGCGGTTGCCGGTCGAACCGTGGCTGCGATGCGAGATCGACACGCCGTGCGAGGCCTCGAGGCCGCCGAAGTTCCAGCGCTTCATGGCGCCGGCGAAGCCCTTGCCGATGGTCGTGCCGGTGACGTCGACGATCTGGCCGGCGACGAAGTGGTTGGCCGACATCTCGGCGCCGACCGGCAGCAGGCCGTCCTTGTCGACGCGGAACTCGACCAGCTTGCGCTTGGGCTCGACCTTCGCCTTGGCGAAGTGGCCGCGCTGCGGCTTGCTGACGTTCTTGACCTTGGCAGCGCCGATGCCGAGCTGGACGGCGTTGTAGCCATCCTTCTCCTCGGTGCGCACGGCCACGACCTGGACGTTGTCCAGCTTCAGCACGGTGACCGGCACATGCTCGCCGGCGTCATTGAAGACGCGGGTCATGCCCAGCTTCTGTGCGACCAATCCGGTACGCATCGCCCCGGTCCTTGTTCCTGGCCGAGCTTGATCTCGACGTCGACGCCGGCGGCGAGGTCGAGCTTCATCAGCGCGTCCACCGTCTGCGGCGTCGGGTCGACGATGTCGAGCACGCGCTTGTGCGTGCGCATCTCGAACTGCTCGCGCGACTTCTTGTCGATGTGCGGCGAGCGGTTCACGGTGAACTTCTCGATCCGCGTCGGCAGCGGGATCGGCCCCCGCACGCGTGCTCCGGTCCGCTTCGCCGTGCTGACGATCTCGTTCGTCGACTGGTCGAGAACGCGATGATCGAAGGCTTTGAGCCTGATCCGGATGTTGGTGCTATCGGCCATTTCCGCTGCTCCCAAACAGAGTGCGGCGCGGTTGCCCGCGCCGGCGCTCCATTTCCCTTACTTCACGACCTTGGTGACGACGCCGGCGCCGACGGTGCGGCCGCCCTCGCGGATGGCGAAGCGCAGGCCCTCGTCCATCGCGATCGGCTGGATCAGCTCCACCACCAT
>CAYNOF010000363.1:0-8416 GCA_964398335.1 uncultured Rhizobiaceae bacterium | reverse complement strand
GCGCCGGATCGCCGCGATAGACCAGGTCCTGCTCATGCACGATCGCCGGGCCGTCCGGGCCGCTGATGGTGTTGCGCACGGTGACGAACACCATGGCGCCGCTGCTGCCGGTCTTGCCCTGCACGTCGGTGACCCTGGCCTCGCGGCTCAGCGTGTCGCCGATGCGCACCGGCTTGATCAGCTCGATGCGGTTGCCGGCGTTCATGCGCCGCGGCAGCTCGACCGGCGGCAGGAAGCCGCCGCGCTGCGGATGGCCGTCGGGCCCGATCTTCGAGGCTGGCGCGGCCTCGAGGAAATAGAACATGTGCCAGTACGGCGGCAGCTCGTCGCCGATCTTCGGCGCCGGATCACCGGTGTCGAGCGTCGCCATCATGGCGCGCACCGGATACGCGGTGACGAGATCCTCGCGCGTGTCGGTCTTGCCGATCCAGCTGCGGTAGTGGTCGAGCTTGTCGATCATGGTCGTCATGCGAACACCGCCTTGCCCTGCTGCGCCATCGCGCCCTGCGGATCGCGGATCCAGGTGCTCACCGAGCCGTCGGCCTCGCGGCGCGCCTGCACGTCGAAGGGCGCGCGGTCGTAGACCGGCGCCAGCGCGCGCAAGGCGAAGCTCTTCATCCTGCGATCCGGCACCGAGCGGCGCGCCAGCTCGACCTGCAGCAGGCACATCAGCGGACCGTGCACGATCAGGCCGGGATAGCCTTCCGTCCCGGTCGCGTAGGGCTGGTCGTAGTGGATGCGATGCGGGTTGAAGGTCAGCGCCGAGAAGCGGAACAGCAGCACCGGGTCGGGCCTGATCGTCTTGCTCCAGGTCGCGTCGGTCGGCGCCGGTCGGCCGGCCTTCTGCACCTCGCCCGGCCTGGCGGCCTCGCGATAGACGCCGTCGATCTCCTCCTCCACCGCCAGGCCAGCGGCGCCGAAGATGCGATGGCGCACGGTGACGAAGACCATCTCGCCGGTGCTGCCGCTCTTGCCTTCGATGGCGGCGATCGCCGATTCGCGGCGCAGGTTGTCGCCCAGCTTCAGCGGCACGTCGTGGAAGGTGAAGCGGCTGCCGGCCCACATGCGCCGCGGCAGGCTCACCGGCGGCATGAAGTCGCCGCGGCCCGGCAGCCCGTCCGGTCCCAGCTTCGAGCGCGGCGTGGTGTCGAGGAAGTACAGCCAGTGCCACAGCGGCGGCAGCGCATCGCCGGTCTTCAGGCGCGGGTCGCCGGTGTCGAAGGTCTGGATCAGCGCGTACGGCGGAAAGGGTGCGGCGAAATCCTCGCGCGTCTCGCCCCGTCCGATCCATTGGCGCCAGGTCGCCAGATCGTTGCCCATGCCGCTTTCCTCCCGATCCGGCGGGCACTCTGCCACGCAGGGTGGCGGATGCCCACCGGCGACGCTATATACCTCGCTCGGCGGAACTGCCGGACGGACCTTGGGAGAAAGATCGCGATGACGACCTTCGACGAGCGGGAAAAGGCCTTCGAGAACAAGTTCAAGCGCGATCAGGAACTGCAGTTCAAGGTCAACAACCGGCGCAACCGCCTGCTGGGCCTGTGGGCCGCGGCGCAGCTCAACAAGGTCGGCCCGGATGCAGACGCCTACGCCAAGGAAGTCGTGATGGCCGACTTCGACAAGCCCGGCGACAACGACGTGCTGCAGAAGGTGCTCGGCGACCTCACCGCCGCCGGCAAGACGGCCGACGCCGAGTCGGTCCGCAAGCAGATGGACCGGCTGGTCGACGAGGCCAAGAAGCAGGTGATGGAGGAGTCGAAGTAGCCGACATGGACCTGAAGCTTGCCGGCCGTACCGCGCTGGTCACCGGCGCCAGCATCGGCATCGGCCGCGGCATCGCCAGGGCGTTCGCGGCGGAGGGCGTGAAGCTCGCCGTCGTCGCGCGGCGCCGCAATCTTCTGGAGACACTGGCCGAAGAGATCGTCGCCGCGGGCGGCACACGCCCGGTGCTGATCGAATGCGACATGATGCGCGAGGATGCGCCGGCCACCATCACCGGCACGGCGGTCAAGGAGCTCGGCGGCGTCGACATCCTGATCAACAACGCCGGCGGCAGCCGCCACTTCAAGCTGCATACCGACGAGGCGCAGTGGCAGGAGGCGATGACCTTGAACTTCACGCGCCAGCGCCAGATCGCCGACCTGCTGATCGACGGCATGATCGCGCGCGCGTGGGGCCGCATCGTCAACATCACCGGCAAGTCCGAACCGGACGGCATCAACGGCGCCTTTTGCGCCAAGGCAGCCATGCATTCCTGGTCCAAGGGTCTGTCCCGCGAAGTCGGCAAGCACGGCATCACGGTGAACTGCATCCCGCCGGGCCGTATCCACAGCGAGCAGATCCTGCGCAACTATTCCCCGGAATACCGCAAGTGGCAGTCGGAAAACGAGATTCCGGTCGGCCGCTACGGCGAGCCGGAGGAGATCGCCGCGCTGGTCTGCTTCCTCGCCTCGCCGCTCGCCGGCTACATCACCGGCACGGTGATTCCGGTGGATGGCGGGCTGCGGCGGTATCAATTCTGAAACAATCCGATCCTACATCGGCGTCATGACCTACGACCGCCTCATCCCCATCGAGGGCACCAGCAATGTGCGGTGCATCGGTGCCTACCTCACCGCCGACGGCCGCCGCGTGCGCCCGGCTCGCGTCTACCGCTCGGCCAACCTCGATACGCTGAGCGCCGAGGGACGCGCGCGCTTCGACGCGCTGGGCCTGGGCACCATCGTCGATTTCCGCGGCGTCAACGAAGCCGCCGCGGCGCCCGAGTTCGCGCCGGGCGTGCGCGTGCACGCGCCGATCGAGCCCACCGTGGCCGACGAGCTGCGCCGCCGCCGCGAGATCAGGCCGCTCGACCCCGCGGTCGCCATGGACGTCATGGAACAGACCTATCGCTGGTACGTGCTGGAGCGGCACGGCGCCTTCGCCCGGGTGTTCCACCGCCTGCTCGAAGAGAGCGACAAGCCGCTGCTGTTCCACTGCGCCGCCGGCAAGGACCGCACCGGTGTCGCCGCCGCGCTGCTGCTGTCGCTGCTCGGCGTGCCGCGCGATGTCGTCGTCGCCGACTATCTGCTCAGCAACACGCACTACGTGCCCAAGGCGCTGACCATCTCGGAATTCCCCGACGAGGTGCGCGCCGCGATCGTCAAGGTGCAGCCCTCGTTCCTCAACGCCGCCCTCGACACGATCGAAGGCCGCTGGGGCACCGTCGAACGCTACCTCGAAGACACGATGAACATCGGCCCGCGCGAACGCATGGCCCTGGCCGCGTCGCTGACCGAGCCGGCGTAACCGCCCCAACCCTCACCCTGAGGTCGAAGGTCGGATCGAGCCGGTCACTGCGCGGCGGCCGTGCCGATATCCTTGCTGACGATGCGGCGGCGCTTGGCGTTGATCTCGCGCAGCATCACCATGGTTTCCTCGGCCACCGCCGCGCCGGGAATCTCCTCGCCGTCGCCCGCCAGCTCTTTCATGTCGACCCACACCGCGTAGAGCGGCCGCGTGCGCTCGGTGATGATGCCGGCGTGCAGCAGGGTCTTGATCAGCACGCGGAAGATGTTGGTGCTGCTGGTGAGCTGCTGGCGGCGGTCCTCGTCGGAGAACACCTCGCGCATCGCGTCGCGCACCCACTGCCAGTCGAGCCCGTACTTGCCGTAGATGATCTGCTTCTGCTCGGCGTTGACGAGGTTGAAGAACAGCACCTGAAAGACCTCGGCGGTCCAGTCCTCGACGCGCTGGTGCTCCTCCTTCGTCAGGCTGCCGATCGTGCGCTGCGCCCAGATGCGGCCGAAGCGGTGATGGAAGGCCTCGTCGCTCATCACCAGCTGCACCAGGCGGCGCAGCACCGGGTCATTGGTCTGGGCGTTGAGCGTGGCGAAGGCGCCCATCGCCAGGCCCTCGACCAGCATCTGCATGCCGACGATCTTGCGGTAGACCTCGGTGGTGGTGACCAGCTCGGTCAGCAGCTTGCCCACCGTGGCGCCGACCGGCAGCGGCTCGCCCCAGCGCGTGCCGATGTACCGGGTGAAGCCGGCGACGTGGCGGGCCTCCTCGCGCGCCTGGTTGGCGGCATATTCCTGGGCGCCGGGGTCGAGCAGGATGTGGCACAGGCTGGCCGACAGCGAGAGCGCCCCCTGCTCGCCGTGCAGCAGGCTCGACAGCGACCAGTGAGTGACGTCGTTGGCGAGTTGGATCTTCTGGCGGTCGTCCAGCCTGTCGGCCACCGCGCTCCTGAGCTCCAGGATGTTCTCGAGCGGCAGGAGGGGCGTGGTCGTCATGTCGAAGGGCTGGCTGAAATCGATGTAGGTCGGATCCAGCGGGTCCCAGAAATGGTCGTGGGTCTGCGAAATGATGCGGTCGAAGGCGTCGCTGCGCCGGCCATAGCGGCCCACCGCCATCATCGCCGGGAAGTCGTCCCGGTCGACGGTGTCGTACGCGGCGTCATAGGTGATCTGTTGGGCGGCCATCGCGGGCTCCGGCGAGGGTAATGCGACAAACTGACGATAGCGTCATTTAACTGAAAAAAGCACTAAGTGACAGTGACTTGGTGGCGATTGCGGTGACTCACAAGAGGTTGCGGCGTCGTGGCCCCAGCGTGTTGCACCCGCCCGCATGCGCCTGCTAGAACCCGCCTCAGACACGGGCGCGGCGGGCCTCCTCCGCCGGCGCCCCGGAGAGAGCCCCATGAGCCGCCGTCGCCGCCTCTACGAGGGCAAGGCCAAGATCCTCTATGAGGGGCCCGAACCCGGAACCATCGTCCAGTACTTCAAGGACGACGCCACCGCCTTCAACAACCAGAAGAAGGGCACGATCACCGGCAAGGGCGTGATCAACAACCGCATCTCGGAATACCTGATGACCAGGCTGAACGAGATCGGCGTGCCGACCCACTTCATCCGCCGGCTGAACATGCGCGAGCAGCTGATCCGGCAGGTCGAGATCATCCCGCTCGAGGTCGTGGTCCGCAACGTCGCCGCCGGTTCGCTGGCCGAGCGCTTCGGCATCCCCGAGGGCCAGCAGCTGCCGCGCTCGATCCTGGAGTTCTATTACAAGAACGACCAGCTCAAGAACCCGATGGTCACCGAGGAGCACATCACGTGCTTCGGCTGGGCGCAGCCGCAGGACATCGACGACATCGTCGCCCTGGCGCTGCGCATCAACGATTTCCTCAGCGGTTTGTTCCTCGGCATCGGCATCAAGCTGATCGACTTCAAGGTCGAGTTCGGCCGCCTGTACGAGGACGACATGGTCCGAATCGTGCTGGCCGACGAGATCAGCCCGGATTCGTGCCGGCTGTGGGACCTGAAGACCAACGAGAAGATGGACAAGGACCGCTTCCGCCGCGACCTCGGCAAGGTCGAGGAGGCCTACCAGGAAGTCGCGCGACGGCTCGGCATCCTGCTCGACCCCGGCGCCGGCGACCATCGCGGCCCCACCACGGTGCAATAGGCAGGAGACCATGAAGGCGCGCGTGCACGTCACCCTGAAGAACGGCGTCCTCGATCCCCAGGGCAAGGCGATCGGCAACGCCCTGCACCGCCTGGGCTTCCCCGAGGTCGGCGACGTGCGCCAGGGCAAGTTCATCGAGCTGGAGATCGAGGAGACCGATGAGGTCCGCGCCAAGTCCCGCCTCGACGAGATGTGCCGCAAGCTGCTGGCCAACACGGTGATCGAGAACTACCGCATCGAGCTGGTCGCGTGAGCAATTCGTGGGCAGGGTCGTCGTCAACGGCCAGTGCTATGAGTGGGACGACGAAAAGCGGCGCCGCACGTTGCGCAAGCAGGCTGTGGACTTCGCCGATCTGTCAGCGGCGCTCGAAGCTGACGCGATCTTCGAGGAGGACCTCGATCACTCGACAGATGAAGATCGATGGCGTGCCCTCACGTCGTGTCGCGGGCGGATCGTCATGGTAATCTATACGTGGCGTCGGGATTGCGTGCGCCTGATCACGGCGCGCGTCGCGACGCCGACCGAAACCGCCCGATACCTGCAGCGCTCATGAACACCCAGCGCAAGATCGACCCCGAGATTCCACCGACGGCCCGCGAGGACTGGGTTGGTGCGTTTATCGGTGCCGGCCTGCGTCCTCCGGCCCCTGTGGCAGGCGGCATGGTGTTCCACCTCTATCGTTCATCGGTGGATCACAGCCTGATCGTGGTGACCGACGGCACCGCTCCGACACGCTTTGTGAACTGTCCCAACGGTGGTCGCTGGCTGAAGTTCAAATCGTTCGCGGAAACCGGTACCCGGCGTGTCGACTTCTCAGAGAAATCCGCGAAGGCCGACATCCGCAAACGTGGCTTCCACCTGATTCACGTCGCGCCCGCCATCTCGGCCGCGGAATGAGAGATCCATGAAAGCCGCCGTCGTCGTCTTCCCCGGCACCAATCGCGAGAACGACATCGCCAACGCGATCGCGCTGACCTCGGGCCATGCGCCGGCGATGGTCTGGCACGGCGACAGCGAGCTGCCCAAGGTCGACCTGATCGTGATCCCCGGCGGCTTCTCCTACGGCGACTACCTGCGCTGCGGCGCGATGGCGGCGCACTCGCCCGTGATGCGCGAGGTCAAGACGCGCGCCGAGAAGGGCGTGTCGGTGCTGGCGGTGTGCAACGGCTTCCAGGTCGCGGCCGAGATGGGCATCGTGCCCGGTACCCTGATGCGGAATGCGCACCTGCAGTTCGTCTGCGGTGACGTGCACCTGAAGGTCGAGACCAGCCAGAGCCTGTTCACCAACCGTTACCAGCAGGGCCAGATCATCCGCGTGCCGGTCGCCCACGCCGAGGGCAATTACTTCGTCGACGAGGACACGCTGAAGCGGATGGAAGATCGTGGCCAGATCGCCTTCCGCTATTGCGGTGCCGACGGCGACGCAGCGTCGGGCAATCCCAACGGCTCGTTGCGCAGCATCGCCGGGGTCTTCAACGAGACCAAGACGGTGCTCGGCATGATGCCGCATCCCGAGAATGCCATCGAGCCGCGCTTCGGCGGCACCGACGGCAAGGGCCTGTTCGAGAGCCTGGTCGCCGCGATCGCCTGACATGAACGCCGTCCCCGAGAAGAACCCGCCGGTCAAGCTGCCCAACGAACCGGTGATCACGCCGCAGGTCGTTGCCGAGCACGGCCTGGCGCCCGACGAATACCAGCGCCTGCTGGGCATCATGGGCCGCGAGCCCACCATGGTGGAGCTGGGCATCTTCTCGGCGATGTGGAGCGAGCACTGCTCCTACAAGTCGTCGAAGGTGTGGCTGAAGAAGCTGCCGACCGAGGCGCCGTGGGTGATCTGCGGGCCGGGCGAGAATGCCGGCGTCATCGACATCGGCGACGGCCAGGCCGCCATCTTCAAGATGGAGAGCCACAACCACCCCTCCTATATCGAACCCTACCAGGGCGCGGCGACGGGTGTCGGCGGCATCCTGCGCGACGTCTTCACCATGGGCGCGCGGCCGATCGCCAACGTCAACGCGCTGCGCTTCGGCGATCCGTCGCATCCCAAGACGCGGCACCTGATCTCGGGCGTGGTCGCGGGCATCGGCGGCTACGGCAACTGCATGGACATTCCCACGGTCGCCGGCGAGACCAATTTCCCTCGCGCCTACAACGAGAACATCCTCGTCAACGCGATGACCGTGGGCATCGCGCCCACCAACCGCATCTTCTATTCGGCCGCCGCCGGGCTGGGCAATCCGATCGTCTATGTCGGCTCGAAGACCGGCCGCGACGGCATCCACGGCGCCACCATGTCCTCGGCCGAGTTCAGCGAGGACAGCGAGAGCAAGCGGCCCACCGTTCAGGTCGGCGATCCCTTCGTCGAGAAGCTGCTGCTCGAGGCCTGCCTCGAGCTGATGGCGACCGACGCCATCGTCGCCATCCAGGACATGGGTGCCGCCGGCCTCACGTCGTCGTCGTTCGAGATGGCCGACAAGGGCGAGCTCGGCGTCGAGCTGCATCTCGATCGCGTGCCGATGCGCGAGACCGGCATGAACCCCTACGAGCTGATGCTGTCGGAGAGCCAGGAGCGCATGCTCATGGTGCTCAAGCCCGGCCGCGAGGAGATGGCGCGCAAGGTGTTCGAGAAGTGGGAGCTCGACTTCGCGGTCATCGGCACGCTCACCGACACGCGGCGCATGGTGTTGCGCTGGCACGGCGACGTGGTCGCCAACATTCCCATCCCGCCGGTGGTCACCCAGGCGCCGATGTACGAGCGGCCGTGGACCGAGACCAGGCTGCCGGCGACGATCCCGATTGCTGACGTGCCGGCGCCGAAGGACTACGGCGCGGCGCTGCTGAAGATGATCGGCTGCCCCGACCTCGCGTCGAAGGCGTGGATCTGGCGGCAATACGATCACCTGATCATGGGCAACACCGCGATCCGTCCCGGCGGCGACTCCGCTGTCGTGCGTGTCGCATACGGCAAGC
>CAYNOF010000362.1:0-1248 GCA_964398335.1 uncultured Rhizobiaceae bacterium | reverse complement strand
ACGCGTTCCATGGTGACGCCGATCGGATCGGCGCCGCTGGCCTGGACGCCTCGATAGAAATCGAGGAGCTGGGCGTGGCGATCGAACAGACCCATGATCAGCGCTCCCCGCGGATCTTCAGGACCGTGTCGGTCAACTCGTCCACCGTGTGTATCTCGGCGACGACATTCAACGGAATGGAGATGTCGTAGGTGTCCTCGAGCTCCATGACCATGTCCATCACGGCCAGCGAGTCGATGTTGAGATCCTTGGTGATCACGGTGGCGCCGGTGATCGGCTGGGCATCCGTGCGAAACGGATCGAGTCGACGGCAGATGTCCGCCCGGACATCGTCGTGCGTGACGGTGGGCGCATCGCTCATGGAATCGTCCGCGAACTCGTAGACCTTGAACTTGTGGCTGGCGCGCATCTCGCCGCTCCGGAGGGGGTGCTTTCCGACATTGGACAAAAGCTCGCCGAATCAGGCCACTAACATATTATTAACCCTTATTACATCGGTTAATAAGCAGAGATCCTGCTCACAACCAACGCTGCGCGCGATACCACCCGACCGTTTCGGCGAACCCGGCCCTCAGCTCGATGGGCGGCCCCAGCTGCAGCCAGGCAGCCAGGCGGCGGTCGCGCACAGACCAGTCCGGGTGCAACAGCTCCCGAACCTTGCCAGCGGACACTATCGCAGGCTGTCCGCGCATTCGAGCGGTAATTTGCTGCAGTGCAGCATAGCCGCCCAGCGCACCATGCGGGAGTTTCGCTATGCGAACTTTACGTCCCATCACTTCGGCCGCCACAGCGGCCATCGAGCGCAGGGTGTGGCCGCCTTCGGTGCCGTCATCGATCTCGTAAATGTCATCCGGCGGCGGCCGGTCGATGATTCCGGCCAGCGCGGCGCACAAATCCTGGACGTGGATCAGCGCCACCCGACCGTCGGGCCCTGATGGCGCCATCGACCAGCCGCGCGCCGCGGCCTTGAAGAACACCAGGGTCTCGCGGTCGCCCGGCCCGTAAACCGCCGGGGCGCGCACGATGGTGCGCCGCTGTCGCGGGCCGAGCGCCGACAGCGTGTCCTCGCCTGCCCGCTTGGTCGCGGCATAGGCGGACAAGGCCGGCTCGCGCGCGGCGAGCGAGGACATCAGCAGGAAATGCGCGTCCGGCCGGGCATGGTGCGCGGTCGCGCCGGCCAGGGCGGCGACGGCGTCGACGTTGACGGCGCGGAAATCGGCCTCGCTCAGCGCCTTGATCGCGCCGGCG
>CAYNOF010000361.1:0-11073 GCA_964398335.1 uncultured Rhizobiaceae bacterium | reverse complement strand
GTGCGCCGCGACGGGCTTCGCCGGCTTCGCCTATGACCGCACGGGCTACGGGCAGTCCTCGCCGTGGCCGAAGCCGCCGGGCACCGCCTACATGCATGTCGAGGCCGAGGACGTGCTGCCGCGCGTGCTGCAGGCGGCGGGCATCGGCGCGCACATCCTGATCGGCCACAGCGACGGCGGCAGCATCGCGCTGATCAGCGCCGGTCACGATCCTGAAACACTTCAGGCGGTGGTGACACTGGCGGCGCATGTGATCTGCGAGGAAGAAGGTGTCGCCTCGATCCGCAAGGCGCGTGCCGCCTTCGACAGCGGCGATCTGCGCGCACGGCTGGCGAAATATCACCGCGACGTCGATGGCGCCTTCAACCTGTGGGCCGACGCCTGGCTCGATCCCGCCTTCATGGACTGGTCGATCGAGGACCGCCTGCCCGGCGTGCAGGTGCCGGTGCAGGCGATCCAGGGCGAGGACGACGAATACGGCAGCGAGCTGCAGCTTGGCCTGATCGCCGGCAAGGTCTCGGGCTACAGCGAGACCCGGCTGATCCCGGCCTGCGGGCATTCCCCGCATCTGCAGCAGCCGCAGCGCACCCTGGCGGAGATCGCCCGCTTCATCGGCCCGTTCGCGACCATGGGCGAGGGCTGAAGCCTACATCCGGCGCAGTTCGGCCGAGGCGGCGAGGTTGGCGGAGCTGTTGGGGCCGCAGCGGGCCTGGCTGAGCTGGAACAGCTCGCGAGCGCGGTTGCGGTTGCCGATGCGCAGCGCGTCGAGGCCCTGGAACAGGGCGGTCAGGCAGCGGCCGTTGGTGCGCTTGGCGACCGGATCGGTCTCGGCCGAGACGTCGAGATCGCCGGCCGACATGCGGCCCAGCAGGTGGCGCACGATCGGCGCCGGCCAATCCGTCGGCTCGCCATAGGCGCGGTAGTCGGCGGCCAGCGCACCGCGCGCGTCGCGCCTGAGCTTCACGTTGTTGGCATAGCGCCAGAGCATCGGCACCACCGGCGCCGCGCCGCTCCAGCCGCGGATCAGCGCCTCGACGTCATCGGACGATTCGCGGTAGCTGCCCTTGTTGTAGTAGGCCTGCACCCTGAGCCAGCGCGCCCGCGGGCTGCTGTCGACCAGCTGCGACAGGTCGGCGATCGCCAGGTCGTTGTCGCCCAGCATCAGCCGCACCTGGCCGCGCGCGGTCAGCAAGGTCGGCAGGCCGGGCCGCTCGCGCAAGGCGCGGTCGAGGCGATCGAGCGCCGGCTGGGTGCGACCGAGATTGGCATCGGCCATCGCCGCCGCCGCCAGGATGTCGAAGCGGATGTCCGGCCAGACCTTCAGCGCCTGCTCGAGGTCGCGGCGCGAATCGGACTCGCGGCCCATGGTCCTGTTCAGCATCGAGCGCAGCAGCAGCAGGTCGGCACGCTTCTGCGGCGCCAGGTCGGTGCGCGCCAGTTCCTTGTCGAGCCCGGCCATCGCGCCGGAGCCCGTGTTGCCGGTCGAGGGCGTGCCAGCGGGCTTGCGGAAATCGCGCTGGGCCGGATCCCAGTCGAGATTGTCGCCCATCGATTGGGCAAAGGCCGTGCCAGCCGACAGAACCAGCGCCGCCAGCAGGGTCGCGAAGACACACCGCATCCATATTTCTCCGGCCCGCCCGTTGCCTCGGACAGCGCGTGCGCACCTTATCGTGCTCCGGCCGCGATTTGGAAGGCGACGCAACGTCCCTCGCGTTGCCTTCGCGCAAGGCGCGGCCTATGTTCCGGCCGATCTTTCCCGCGCCTCCCGCGCGCACGCCGGAGCATCACCACATGGCCGCCCATCCCAACAGCTTCAAGGCACGCAAGACCCTCAAGGTCGGCAACAAAAGCTACACGTATTTCAGTCTGGCGGCGGCCGCGAAGAAGGTGGGCGATCTGAGCCGGCTGCCCTACTCGCTGAAGGTCCTGATGGAGAACCTGCTGCGCAACGAGGACGGGACCTCGGTGCAGGCGGCCGACATCGCGGCCTTCGCCGGCTGGCTCAAGGACGGCAAGTCGACCCACGAGATCAACTTCCGCCCGGCCCGCGTGCTGATGCAGGACTTCACCGGCGTGCCGGCCGTCGTCGACCTCGCGGCGATGCGCGACGGCATGGAGAAGCTCGGCGGCGACCCGAAGAAGATCAACCCGCTGGTGCCGGTCGACCTCGTCATCGACCACTCGGTGATCGTCGACAATTTCGGCAACACCAAAGCCTTCGGCGAGAACGTCAAGCTCGAGTACGAGCGCAACGGCGAGCGCTACCGCTTCCTGCGCTGGGGCCAGCAATCGTTCGACAATTTCCGCGTCGTGCCGCCGGGCACCGGCATCTGCCACCAGGTGAACCTCGAGTACCTCTCGCAGGTCGTGTGGACGAAGAAGGAAGGCAAGGAGACCATCGCCTATCCCGACACGCTGTTCGGCACCGACAGCCACACCACCATGGTCAACGGCCTGGGCGTGCTGGGCTGGGGCGTCGGCGGCATCGAGGCCGAGGCGGCGATGCTGGGCCAGCCGCAGCCGATGGTGATCCCCGACGTGATCGGCTTCAAGCTCACCGGCAAGCTGCCCGAGGGCGCCACCGCCACCGACCTCGTGCTGACCGTAACGCAGATGCTGCGCAAGAAGGGCGTGGTCAACAAGTTCGTCGAGTTCTACGGCCCCGGCCTCGACGAGATGCCGCTCGCCAACCGCGCCACCATCGCCAACATGGCGCCGGAGTACGGCGCGACCTGCGGCTTCTTCCCGGTCGATGACGAGACGCTGAACTACCTGCGCATCACCAATCGCGGCCAGACGGCGAAGCTGGTCGAGGCCTATGCCAAGAAGCAGGGCCTGTGGCGCTCGAAGAAGTCGCCCGATCCGGTGTTCACCGACACGCTCGAGCTCGACCTCGCCAATGTCGAGCCCAGCCTCGCCGGCCCGAAGCGCCCGCAGGACCGCGTGCCGCTGGCCGCGGCGGCGTCCGAGTTCAAGGCCAACATGGAGAAGGAATTCGGCCGCCGCGACGACGGCAAGCGCGTGCCCTGCGCCGGCGCCGACTACGATCTCGGCCACGGCGACGTGGTGATCGCGGCGATCACCTCGTGCACCAATACCTCGAACCCCTACGTCATGCTGGGCGCCGGACTGGTGGCGCGCAATGCGGTGAAGTACGGCCTGAAGGTCAAGCCGTGGGTCAAGACCTCGCTGGCGCCGGGCTCGCAGGTCGTCACCGAGTACCTCGAAGCCGCCGGCGTGCAGAAGGATCTCAACAAGATCGGCTTCAACCTGGTGGGCTACGGCTGCACCACCTGCATCGGCAATTCGGGCCCGCTGCCCGAGCCGGTGTCGAAGGCGATCAGCGATTCCGATCTCGTGGTCTGCTCGGTGCTCTCGGGCAACCGCAACTTCGAGGGCCGCGTCAATCCGCAGACGCGGGCCAACTACCTCGCCTCGCCGATGCTGGTGGTGGTCTACGCGCTCGCCGGCTCGATGAAGATCGACATCACCAAGGATCCGATCGGCCACGACAAGAAGGGCAGGCCGGTCTATCTCAAGGACATCTGGCCCTCGAACATGGAAGTGGCCAAGGTCGTCGACAAGTGCGTGACGGCGAAGGCGTTCAAGAAGCGCTACGCCGACGTGTTCGCCGGCGACAAGTACTGGCGCTCGATCAAGACCAAGCCCAGCCTGACCTACGGCTGGGACAAGGATTCGACCTACGTGCAGAACCCGCCCTATTTCGAGGGCATGGGCAAGACGCCGGGCCATCTCTCCGACATCAAGGGCGCGCGCCCGCTCGGCCTGTTCGCCGACTCGATCACGACAGACCACATCTCGCCGGCCGGCTCGATCAAGAAGGACAGCCCGGCCGGCGCGTACCTGCTGGATCACGGCGTGGCGCCGGCCGACTTCAACCAGTACGGCACGCGCCGCGGCAACCACGAGGTGATGATGCGCGGTACCTTCGCCAACATCCGGCTGAAGAACGAGATGGTGCCGGGCGTCGAGGGCGGCTTCAGCAAGCACTACCAGTCGGACGAGGCGCTGCCGATCTACGACGTCGCCATGCGCTACAAGGCCGAGAACACGCCGCAGATCCTGGTCGCCGGCAAGGAGTACGGCACCGGCTCGTCGCGCGACTGGGCGGCCAAGGGCGTCAACCTGCTGGGCGTCAAGGCGGTGATCTCCGAGACCTTCGAGCGCATCCACCGCTCCAACCTCGTGGGCATGGGCGTGCTGCCGCTGCAGTTCAAGGACGGCATGACGCGCAAGTCGCTGAAGCTCGACGGCAGCGAGACCTTCGATGTCGGCGGCATCGAGGGCGGGCTGAAGCCGCGCATGGACATCCCGGTCACCATCCATCGCCGCGACGGCTCAAGCGAGCAGATCGTCGTGACCTGCCGCATCGATACGCTGGAGGAGATCGAGTACTTCAAGAACGGCGGTGTGCTGCACTACGTGCTGCGCAACCTCGCCGGCGATCAGAAGGCGGCGTAGACTTCGGCCCAACGAAGACACGACGGGGCGGTCGCGAGGCCGCCCCGTCTTGCTTGGGAGGCAGCACATGAACCGCCAATGGATCCTGAAGGAGCGGCCCTCGGGCATGGTCGGGCCGCAGCATTTCGAGCTGCGCACGGTGCCGGTCGCGACGCCGGGTCCCGGCGAGGTGCTGGTGCGCACCACCCTGCTGTCGCTCGATCCCGCCAACCGCGCCTGGATGGCGCCGAATCCGACCTACAAGGCGCCGGTGCTGCCGGGCGAGCTGATGCACGGCTTCGCCATGGGCGAGGTGGTCGAGTCGAAGGCCGACGGCTTCGCAGCCGGCGACCTCGTCGACGGCATGATCGGCTGGCAGAGCCACGCGGTGATGAAGGCGGCCGACATCACCCGGCGCGATCGGCGCTACAGGCCGGAGCATCTGATGGGCGTGCTGGGGGTCACCGGGCTGACCGCCTATCACGGCCTGCTCGATGTCGGTCGGCCCAAGGCGGGCGAGACCGTGCTGGTCTCGGCGGCGGCCGGCGCGGTGGGCTCGATCGTCGGGCAGATCGCCAAGATCAAGGGCTGCCGCGTGGTCGGCACCGCCGGCGGGCCGGAGAAATGCGCCTGGCTGACGCGCGAGCTCGGCTTCGACGCGGCGGTCGATTACAAGGCCGGCAACGTGCGGCGTGCCCTACGCGAGGCCTGCCCCAACGGCATCGACGTCTATTTCGACAACACCGGCGGCGAGGTGCTCAACGTCGCGCTGTTCCTGATGAACCTCAAAGGCCGCGTCGTCTGCTGCGGCAACCTCTCGCAGTACAACGCCGAGAAGCCCGAGCCGGGTCCGGCGGCGGTGCCGGGGCTGCTGGTCGTGAAGCGCCTACGCATGGAGGGCTTCATCGTCATGGACTTCGCCGACCAGCAGGACAAGGCGGTGGCCGAGCTCGCGGGCTGGCTGGCCGCCGGCAAGATCATGGCGGCCGAGGACATCGTCGACGGCCTGGAGAACGCGCCGAAGGCGCTGGCCGAGCTGTTCCAAGGCCGCAACCGCGGCAAGCTACTGGTGAGGGTGTAGGCGATGGCGAGCGCGCAGCTGTACTGGGGCATCGACGGCTACGAGGATGGCCAGGTCATCTTCCAATGCGCCATCGAGCAGGAGCGGTTCACCGACGCCGGCATCATCGCCACGCTGCGATGCCTGGTGTCGCGGCATCTCGGGCCGGAGGACATCGTGGTCGCGAACATGGGCGGCAACGCCCTGCTGGAGGTTCGACAGCACGAGCCCAATCCCAAGGGCGTGAAGTATTCGTGCGGCGACAGGTATCAGTACACGGCGGCGCTCTGGCAGAGCGACACCTGATGGCGCTGCACGATCTTGCGGCCTGCCGATTTGACGCCATCTTTGTGTGGTGATTCACTGCGACGAGCGGCCGACCGGCCGCCATCGGCGCTCACGCCGGTGTCTGGGCTGACATGGCCAACCCGTCTTCTCCTCCTTCGCGGCCGCCGGCGTCGTTCATCGGCGCGACCGTCGAAGTTGCCGATCTCGCAGGCTCGACGGCCTTCCATCGTCAATGGTTGCCGCTGCTCGGCTTCGCGCGCATCGGCGCCGACGCCGATCGTGTGCTGTGGGCGCGGCGCGACCAGCACCTGATGCTGCGCGAGGCGGCGGTCGATGCCGCCACCGGCGGCGCGATCCTCGCGCTCGCGGCGGCGGATCGTGCGCAGGTCGATGCGTTGCATGCGCATGTCGCCGGCATCGGCGCGGAAATCACCCAGCCGCCCGCCGAGCACCCCTACACGGCGCCCGGCTACTACGGCTTCGCCTTCCGCTGTCCCGACGGCACGCGCTTCGAGATCGCCCATCGCTGGGAGGACCTGCCGGAGCTGGAGGGCGTCGAGCACGTGCGGCTGCCCGGCGACGGCGGCGTGACGCTGGGCGGCTATCTCTACAAGCCCGAGGCCGGCAAGCCGCCGCATCCGGCGCTGCTGCTGCTGCACGGCTTCGGCCGCAACGCCTGGACCGACCGCCACCTCGCCGAGCTGGCGGCGAACTCGGGCTACAAGGTGCTGTCGCTGTCGCTGCGCGGCTGGCTGGGCTCGGAGGGCGACAACGACCAGGGCGGCAAGCAGGTCGACGACGTGATCGCCGCGATCGACTGGCTGCGCCGCCTGCCCTCGGTCGATCCCGGCCGCATCGGCCTGATCGGCGCCTCGATGGGCGGCCAGGTGGCGCTGCTGGCGGCGGCGCGCCGGCCGGCGATCCGCTGCGTCGCCGCGCTCTTCCCGCCCACCGACCTGCCGGGCTGGTACGAGGCCAATCCCTATGTCCGGCCCTACCTCGACGACCTCGCCGACGCCGAGGGCCTCGCCGAGCGCTCGCCGATCAACCATGCCAACGAGATCGACGTGCCGGTGCTGATGATGCACGGCGACAAGGACGAGAACGTGCCGCTCGACCAGAGCCTGCGCATGACCGAGACCCTGCGCGGCCTGGGCAAGGAAGCCGAGCTGCTGATCGTCTCCGGCGCCAGCCACTTCTTCTCGATGCGCGAGAACACCATCGCGCGCCAGCGGCTGTTCGCGTTCCTCAGGCAGAGCCTGGTGCGGCGCTAGCCCTCGCCCATCGCATCCCGGAACGCTGCCGGCCCCGCAGCTTGCCGCTGCGCAACCGGCGGGCAAGATGCGGCCCATCCATCGCCATCCGTTCCAGGACGCCCGTTCATGAAAGTCTCCGACGCCATCCTCTCGCGCCGCTCGATGCGCGTGTTCAAGCCCGATCCGGTGCCGGAGGAGAAGATCCGCCGCATCATCGAGGTGTCCAAGCGCGCGGCGTCGAACGTCAACCTGCAGCCGTGGCGGCTCTATGTGACCATGGGCGAGGCGCGCAGGCGGCTGAGCGCGGCGGTGCTGGCTTCGGCCGAGTCGGGCGAGTCGTCGGGGCCGGAGTACAGCGTCTACAAGCGGCCGGTCCCCGAACCCTATCGCAGCCGGCAGGTCGCGGTCGGCAAGGCGCTCTACGGCATGCTCAACATCCCCAAGGGCGATGCCGAAGGCATGGCGCGCCAGCACAAGCGCAACTACGTGTTCTTCGATGCGCCGGTCGGCCTGATCATGACCGTCGATCGCGCGCATGGTCACGGCCAGTGGCTCGACTGCGGCGCCTTCCTCGCCAACCTGATGCTGATGGCGCGCGAGGAAGGCCTGCATACGTGTCCGCAGGCGGCCTTCGCCAACCATCATCCGGCGATCCGCCGCGAGCTGAAGATCCCCGACAACGAGATCGTCATCTGCGGCCTCGCGATCGGCCATGCCGACGAGAACGAAGTGCCCAACACCCTGATCACTGAACGCGCGCCGCTCGAGGATTTCGTCGCCTGGCATCGCGCCTGATCGCTTCCTGACCGCGGTTCCATATTCCTGAACGGCCCGGGACGGGCTAGGCTGCGCGTGACCTGACGCCCAGCGTTGATGCCACGCGTCAAAGTGGTCGCCAGGATTCGAAGAACGGCAGCACCCCACAAGCTGCCCGGGAGGAACCATGGCGACACTCACGATCAATGGTCGTGCGCATCAGGTGAACGCGCCCGACGACACGCCGCTGCTCTGGGTCATCCGCGAGCAGCTCAAGATGACCGGCACCAAGTTCGGGTGCGGCGCGGGACTGTGCGGTGCCTGCACCGTGCATCTCGACGGCGAGGCGGTGCGCTCGTGCCAGACGCCGCTCAAGACCGTGGGCAACCGCAAGATCACCACCATCGAGGGCCTCGGCGGCACGCATCCGCTGCAGCAGGCGTGGATCGCCGAGCAGGTGCCGCAATGCGGCTACTGCCAGTCCGGCCAGATCATGCAGGCCGCCTCGCTGCTGGCGTCGAATCCCGACCCGACGCCCAAGGACGTGGTCGAGGCGATGGACGGCAACCTCTGTCGCTGCATGACCTACACGCGCATCCATCGCGCCGTGCTGCGGGCCGCCGCCCAGATGCGCGACACCAAGGTGAGGAGGACGTGACATGACCGCCCCTCGCGATGACATCCGCGACGATCGCAGCGAAGAGCGCACCGATCCCTCGCGCCGTACGTTCCTGATCGGCACCGTCGCCGCCGGCCTGGTGATGGGCTTCGTCGATCCGCTGCGCCTCCTCGGCACCGGCGAGGCGCTCGCCGCCGCCAAGATGGCGCCGACGCCCTGGTTCGAGCTGGCAGCCGACGGCGTCTGCACCGTCCATGTCGGCAAGGCCGAGATGGGCCAGCATGTCGGCACGGCGATGGCCCAGCTCGTGGCCGAAGAGCTCGGGGTGGCGTGGCGCGACGTGCGCGTCGACTACCCCGCCGCCGATCCGCGCTTCAACGATCCGGTGCTCGGCGCGCTGATCACCGGCGGCAGCTGGAGCGTGAACTTCAACTTCGACGCCATGTCGCGCGCCGGCGCGGCCGGCCGCATCACGCTCATCGAGGCCGCAGCCAGGCTGATGAACGTGCCGCCGGGCGAGTGCGTGGCGAAGAGCTCGATGGTCTCGCACGCCAAGTCGAAGAAATCGATCAGCTACGCCGAGATCGTCACCAAGGGACAGGTCGACCGTGCGTGGACGGCGGACCAGCTCAAGGCGATCACGCTCAAGGCGCGCTCGGACTACACGCTGGTCGGCCATTCGGTGCCGGCGCTCGACATCCCGTCGAAGACCAACGGCACGGCGGTGTATGGCATCGACATCTCGGTGCCCAACATGCTGTACGGCAAGCTCAGGCTGCCGCCGGTGCGCTACGGCGCCAAGGTGACCTCGGTCGACGATTCGGCGGCCAAGAAGGTCAAGGGCTACGTCCAGTCCGTGACCGTCAACGATCCCACCGGCACCACGTCGGGCTGGATCGTCGTGCTGGCCGATACCTGGCCCAACGCCAAGGCCGCCGCCGAGGCGCTGAAGGTGCAGTACGACCTCGGCCCGACGGCCAAGGTCACCAGCGACGCCATCATCGCCGAGGCCAAGCGGCTGCAGACCGACGGCTCGAAATCGCTGCTGTGGGTCAAGGAGGGCGACGCCGCCGGCGCCATGGCCACGGCCGCCACGACGGTCGAGGCCGAGTACATCACCAGCCTCGCCATCCACGCGCCGATCGAGCCGCAGAACGCGGTGGTCGAGCCCAAGGGCGACACCTGGCATGTCTACTGCGGCAACCAGTTCGCCACCCGCTCCGGCGGCATCGCCGCGGCGATGCTCGGCGTCAAGCCGGACAAGGTGGTGATGCACCAGTTCGTGCTGGGCGGCGGCTTCGGCCGGCGCCTGGATTGCGACAACATCGTCGCGGCCTGCGCCGCGGCCAAGGCGGTCAACAAGCCGGTGAAGCTGATCTACAGCCGTGAGGACGACATGGCGGTCGACTTCACCCGGCCGCTGACCTACCAGAAGCTCAAGGCCGGCCTCGACGCCCAGGGCAAGGTGGTCGCGCTCGAGCACGACGTCGTCAGCTCGTGGCCGACGGCGCGCTGGCAGATCCCGGACTTCCTCAACGACTCCGTGGACAAGAAGGGCAAGCTCGACGCCTTCACGCTCAATGGCTCCGACCATTGGTACTCGATGCCCAACCACACCGTGCGCACCACGCTCAACGAGCTGGCGCAGGCGGCGACGCCCTCGGGCCAGCTGCGCTCGGTGGCACCGGCGTGGACCTTCTGGGCACTGGAGAGCTTCCTCGACGAGGTGGCGCTGAAGGCGAATGTCGATCCGATCGACATGCGCCTGAAGATGCTCGACGGGGCCGGCAAGAACGCCAAGGGCGCGGGCGCGTTGCGGCTGGCCAACGTCGTGCGCGTTGCCGCCGGCCGCTCGGGCTATGGCGCGCGGGAGATGCCCAAGGGCCGCGCCATGGGCTTTGCCTGCGTCAGCGCCCAGGAGCGCGACACCGCGACCTGGACCGCCTGCGTCGCCGACGTCACGGTGGCGCCGTCGGGCGAGGTGAAGGTGAACAAGCTCACCATCGCCATGGATGTCGGCACCGCCGTCAACCCTGACGGCGTGCGGGCGCAGATCGAGGGTTCGGCGCTGTGGGGCGTGAGCCTGGCGCTGAAGGAACAGGCGACGATGAAGGATGGTGCGATCGAGCAGGCCAACTTCAACGACTACACGCCTCTCAGGATGTCGGACATGCCCGAGCTCGACATCAGCATCATCGCCAACGGCGAGCCGGCACGCGGCTGCGGCGAGCCGGCCGTGACGGTGGTCGGTCCGGCCATCGCCAACGCAGTGGCGCGCGCCGCCGGTGCGCGCGTGCGCACCCTGCCGCTCACCGCCGACGCCGTGAAGGCGGCGATGAAGGCGTAGCGTCTCTCCTTCTCCCCGCGAAGGTCAGGGGCCGCGGACGGCCCCGAGGGAGAAGGTGCCGAGCGACAGCGAGGCGGATGAGGGGCGTGCCAGCCTCTCATCCGCCTCTTCGCTTGCTAAACGTCATATGCGATCGGCATCGGATGGACGTTCACGACAGTCGTAGAGGCAGAAATAGGGGCCCAGCGGCGTCGCGCGTACCCTCGTCGGATGAACACCGACACCACACCTCTTTCACCCCGCCCACTCTCGCCTCGTCATGGGCGCTTCGTCGCGGAGTTCCTCA